>CAYWLA010000010.1:0-21822 GCA_964458955.1 uncultured Methanosarcinales archaeon | reverse complement strand
CTTTAATATACATAGAAACTTTTTTAAAGATACTAGATTTTTGGTTGGTTATGGTCAGCGAAGAAGAGAAAAGCGAAATAAAAGGAAAGGTAGCTGAGGGAAAGATTCTCACAAGAGTTATAATAGAAATATTGGGAAAGCCAAAAGAGCACATTGAAAAAGCACTAAAAATTGTTGTTGATAAAATAAAAGAACAGGAAGATATTAAGGTTATTGAAGAAAAGCTGTTTGATGCAGAAGAGCAGGAGGAAATGTTCAGTATTTTTGCAGAGCTTGGAATACTGTTTAGAGACATGCAAACATTACTTGGTTTCTGCTTTGATTTTATGCCCTCTTCTATTGAGATACTAGACCCGGAAAAACTAAGCTTTAACTCAAACAAATTTGCAGGACTGATAAATGACTTATTGACAAAACTGCATCAGATGACCTTTAAAGTGGTTCAGAATGATATTGAAAAAAAGGCATTGAAAAAGAACATGCTGAATATGCTGAAAAATACTGTTATGGTATTGCTTAGCATTAAGAGCATGCAATTGGAACAGATTTCAAAGAGCAGCGGAATAAATGAAAAGGATTTGAAGCCATTGCTTGATTCAATGGCAAAAGAAGATATAATTAATCTTAAAGAAGAAATTTATAGCCTAAAAAAATAAAATGCATGACTTAAAAAAACAGGCAGAGGCAGTGCTTTTTGCAACTGGCAATAAAATTGAAGATGGAGAGATAGCCAGATTATGCAGGGTAGATGTAAATTCTTTAAAACAAGCATTAAAGGAATTAAAAAAGGATTATGATGAAAAGAATTCAAGCCTTATGGTATCTGAAGAGGGAAATTTCTGGAAGCTTACTGTGAGGGAGGCTTATATGGACTTAGTGCAGCAGATAAATCCCCATACAGAGCTTGACAAAACAACAATTGAAACCCTAGCAGTTATTGCATGGAAAGCTCCAATATTGCAGTCAGATGTTATTAAGACAAGGACAAACAAGGCATATGATCATATAAAAGAGCTGGTTGATTCCGGGTTTCTGATAAAGCAAAGGCATGGAAGAAGCTACATGCTCAAACTGTCACAAAAATTCTTTGAGTACTTTGACCTCAAAGATAAGAGTGATATTAAGGAAAGGTTCAAGGAATTTGTAGACATTGATGAGGAAGAGATAAAGAAGGTAGAAGAAGAGAGATTAAAAGAAGAAGAAGCTGAAAAAGTAATAAAAGAAGCAGAAATGGAATCAGAAGAAAAATCTAAAAAGAAAACAGAAGAAAAAACAAGAGAACAAGCAGAAGAAAGGTTAGGGCAAACAACAGAACATGATGAAACAGAAGAAGAGAAAGAAACAGAAGAGTCAACAGATGAAACAGAAGAAGAGCAAAAACCAGAAGTTGAAGAAAAAGAAGAAACAAATGAAAAAAAGACAAAAGAGCTAATAGAAAAAGAAGTTAAATAAGATGCAAAACTATGATGTAGTTATTGTTGGTGCTGGTCCTGCAGGCTTAATTGCAGGAAGAGAAATCAGCAAAGCGGGTTACAAAACCATTATTCTAGACAAAAAAAGAGATTATAAAGATGTTGAATACCGCATTTTAGGCAGTTTTTTAAATCTTGAAGAATGGGGACTAACAAACAAAATTATAGCACAAAAAACAGATAAAGTTTATTTTTGTTCTAAAAATGCAAGTTTTAAAGTAAGTAAGAAAGGAATAGCCAATATACTCGATAGGGCAAAACTTCTTGGAGAACTAAACAATCAGGCAATAGAAAGTGGAGCAGAGATAAAATATGGGTGTTTTGTAAATGATGCTGAAATAAAAGGTAATAACATAATTAATCTAACTTATAATAATTTAGATACTATTGCTGGCAAAATTTTTGTTGATGCATCTTCAATTAATTCTATTTTAGCAATAAAAAATGGTTTAGTGAAACCAGAAAGAGAGACTGCACTTGGTATCGAACTTCTTGTACCACTTAAAACAGAACCTAAAACAGTAGATGTTTTGATTGGTTCTTATTTTGGAGGCGGATATGCACACATAGCTCCGATGAATGAAAAAAAAGCTATTATTGGTTATAATACTTTTAATAAAAATGAGAATATTTCCTTAATGTTAAAAAAAATATTTCAACATCCGAGAGTAAAAGAAAGAGTTGAATACAAAATTATAGAACAAAAAACAGTTCTTCTGCAGACTAACTTAATCAAAAGATTTTATAAAGGCAACCTTGTAGTAGTTGGAGATTCTGCTGGACAAGTCAATCCATTAATTGGCGAAGGGGTTAGATTTGTAATGGATTCTGCTAGAATAGCTTCTAAATACATCATCAGCAGTTTAGAAGAAAACAATCTTAATAACCTAAAAGGATACCAAAAAGAGTGGGAACATAAGTATTTGGAAAAATATAAATGTGCTAAATTTTTACAAAATAAAGCTAAGAAATTTACTAATAATGACAGAACTTGTGATTTAGTTGCTAAACAACTCAGTTCTCTTTCAGATAAGGATTCCTTAAGGTTTTGTAAGGGTGACATTAATAGATTTTTTATTTTAAAGATTTTACTTAATCATGCAATCAGAAAGTTATATACTCCACAATCCAATGTAAAATAAAAAGATAATTTAGGTCTAGAAAATGCTTTTACTAAAATGCCCAAAGTGCGGCCAAAAGATGAAATACAACAGTGCAAGCGGCATTCTCACAAAGAAAAGAAAAAGATGCGTTTATTGCGGCCATTCATTCAAGGTTACAGATACTATTATTAAAAAAGTTTAAGTTTCTACATGTATATATTGTCATGATGGTCATAATCCTCAAAAGAAACAAGATTTTTGGATTTATCAAAACTAAAGACCAAGACAAAATGGCCAATATGCACTCTTTTGGACTCTTTCATATCATATCTTAAGTTTTTATAATGCTCTATATCCTGTGAATTAATAATTTCATATATCTTTTTCATAATTTTTTCATAGGTTTGTTTGTCTTTCTTGCATAACTTAACAAGTTTTTTCTCTAACTCTGGCTTTATCTCAAATTCATATATCCTCATTGTCCCTCATATCTTAAGTCATTTAAAGGTTTTCAATGTGTTTTCTTAGCCCGCCAATACTCTTAAAATGTATTCCTTCCTGTTTCTTTATTTTCTTCAATTTACTAATATACTCAGGCCTTAACTGGGGCTCTAGAAAACTTTCTTCATATTCATTCACAACTATGTTAATAGCCTGAGACTTATCTCTAAGGCCAAACTTTGCCTTTACAATGTTTAAAACTCTATTTGTGTTTTCATCTATATTTATTACAGCTTGAACCATATTACATCACATATATAAGTATATACATCGCATATATATATTTTTCCTTTTAATATTATCAACCAATTTATTGTTTTCAGGAATTTTTCAATGCAGCCAAAAGCTCTAGAAAACTTTAAATAGTTATGACTTAGTGTTGTTTTGTAACCGAACACAAGCTTCGGTTAAAAAGGTGATAAAAATCGCAGAAAAAACATCTGAGACAATACTAAAAGTAAAGAAGCTTTTCAAGGATGTTGAGCTTCCGGAGTATGCCTTGGACACAGACCTTGGTTTTGACATAAGGGCAAACGAAACAGTCATAATACCTGTTTCTGAGCAAAGAACAATAAAAACAGGATTGGCAATAGGAATACCTGAAGGCCATGTTGGCCTGATAAGGGACAGGGCAGGCATTATAACAAAGATGGGCCTTCATACAGCAGCAGGAACCTTTGACCCTGCATATAGAGGAGAAGTTTCAATAGTGCTTGTAAACTGCGGAGAGCATGAGGCTGAGGTTGAGAAAGGCATGAGAATTGCACAGATGATAATTCTTCCTGTAGCAAGGGCCAAATTAAAGGAAGTAAAAGAGCTTTCTTTAACTAACAGGGGGGAGAGAGGATTTAGCTCAACAGGTTTTAAAGAAGTAGTAAAAGAGCTTAAAAAATTAAAATCATGACTTTTTAATATTTTCTTAATTTTCCTTTAATTCTTATCAATTTTTGAACTAGTTAGCCCAGCATAAAAATTTAATTTTTTAATCAATTCTCAAATAGCTAAAACCCCTGAATTCTGTCAGTACAAGGCCTGTAACCCTAACCCAAAAGATATATAAACTAAGCTGGATTATTGTTTATAGAGAGAAAATGCCTGAAAACGAGCAAAAAGAACAGAGAATTATTAAGAGATTAATAGCTGATGAGATGAAGGAATCTTATATTTCATACTCTATGAGTGTTATAGTCGGAAGAGCATTGCCAGATGCCCGCGACGGCCTCAAACCAGTGCATAGAAGGGTTTTATACACAATGTATGAAACCGGCTTGTTTCATAACAAACCATTCAGAAAATCAGCAAATGTTGTTGGAAACTGCATGGCAAAATATCATCCGCATGGCGATGCAGCTATCTATGATACATTGGTCAGGATGGCCCAGGATTTCTCATTAAGATACCCTTTAGTGCAGGGCCATGGAAACTTTGGCTCAATTGATGGGGATTCTGCAGCTGCAATGAGATATAGTGAGGCAAGGCTGTCAAAACTTGCAGAAGAAATGCTTGAAGATATTGATAAGGAAACAGTAAGATTTCAGCCAAATTTTGATGATTCAGCAAAAGAGCCAACTATATTGCCATCAAAAATTCCTAATCTGTTGATTAATGGCTCTTCTGGAATTGCTGTTGGAATGGCAACTAATATGCCGCCTCATAACCTTATTGAGATAGCAGACGGCATAATAAAGGTTATTGACAATCCTGACACAACTATTGATGAGCTTATTACTGTAATAAAAGGCCCTGATTTTCCAACAGGAGCATTAATCTGCGGCAAAGCCGGAATAATAAATGCATATCATACTGGAAGAGGAAAGATAGTTATAAGGTCAAAAACAGAGGTTATTGAGAAAGCCAACAAAAAAACAATAATCGTCTCTGAGATTCCTTATATGGTAAATAAGTCTGTTTTAATAGAGCAGGTAGCAGATAATGTTAGAGATAAGAGAATAGAAGGGATATCTGACTTAAGGGATGAATCAGACAGAGAGGGCATAAGAGTAGTTATAGAGCTGAAAAAAGATGCTAATCCTGAGATTGTTCTTAACCAGCTATTCAAGCATACAAGAATGCAGGACTCATTTGGAATCATAAACCTTGCGCTTGTAAATAACCAGCCAAAAGTCCTTAACCTGAAAGAGTTGATAATATGCCATATAAATCACCGCAGGCAGGTTATAAAGAAAAGAACACAGTTTGATTTAAGAAAAGCAGAAGAAAGGGCCCATATTTTAAAGGGGCTTAGGATTGCGCTTGCAAACATTGACAGTGTTATAACACTAATAAAAAAATCAGGTTCAACAGAAGACGCAAGAAAATTATTAATTTTAAATTTTAATCTGACTGAAAAGCAGGCAAATGCTGTTCTTGATATGAAACTACAGAGATTAAGCTCACTTGAACAAAAGAAAATAAAAGATGAATTTGAATTATTATTAAAGATCATAGAGCAGTTAAAGGCAATACTTGCATCAGAGCAGAAAATTCTTGATATAATAAAAAACGAGCTTTTAGAGCTAAAGGAAAAATATGGTGATGAGAGAAGAAGCCATTTTATAGACATGGAAGAAGATATTGAAATAGAGGATTTAATAAAAGAAGAAGAGATGGTTATAACAGTGACTCATGCAGGCTACATAAAAAGGCTTCCTCTTGATACATATAAGCAGCAGCACCGTGGCGGCAAGGGTATTATAGCAACAAAGACAAAGGAAGAGGATTTTGTTGAGGATATTTTTATTACATCAACTCATTCATATTTATTGTTTTTCACAAACAAAGGCAATGTTCAATGGCTTAAGGCGTATAAGGTGCCAGAGGAATCCAGAATTGCAAAGGGAAAGGCAATTGTAAACCTATTAAACCTTGAGAGTGAGAAAGTAACAGCAGTTATCCCAGTAAGAGAATTCAAAAAAGGATATTATCTTCTTATGGCAACGAAGAAGGGGATTGTAAAGAAAACAGATTTAGCTGCATATTCAAATCCAAGGGCAAATGGTATCAGAGCAATAAATCTTGATTCTAATGATGAACTGATTAATGCAGCTCTTACAGATGGAACAAAGAATATACTTTTGGCAACAAGAAATGGAAGGGCTGTTAAATTTAGTGAGAAAGATGCAAGGCCAATAGGCAGGACTTCAAGAGGAGTTAGGGGCATAAGGCTTAAAGCAGGAGATTATGTCATTGGAATGATAATTGCAGAAGATAACCATACATTGCTTACTATTACTGAAAATGGGTATGGAAAAAGAACAATGATAGAGGAATACCGACTTATAAACAGAGGGGGCTCAGGAGTGATAAACATACAATGCACAGAAAGAAATGGAAAGGTTGTTGCTATAAAATCTGTTAATGGCGATGATGAAATCATCTTAATAAGCAAGAATGGGATTGTTATAAGAATGCCTGCAAGCGGCATATCTATAATAGGAAGAAATACTCAGGGAGTCAGGCTTATGAGGCTTGGCCAGGATGACAAGGTTGTTTCGGCCGCAAAAGTGATAAATGACTCATAATTCTTTTTAATATATTTTGGTTAATAACAATCTTTTTAAATAAAAGCAAGTTATAAAAAAGAGGGGGTGTTGGTTAATGCAGTATTCAGAAGAGGATAAAATTGTTCTTGATTATTTCTTTACAAATTTAGACAAACCAGTTTTTGCTACCCATAATTTTCATCCTGAAGTATGGGCACTTATGCAGGCAAGGTACAGCCGTTCAAGAGAGGGTTTAAGAGAGAGTTTCCTTAAACTTGTAAAAGAAGATACTGATAATTTCAATAAGCTTAAGGAAGAGATACAAAAAATTAAGGGTGGGGTTGAAACAAAGAATGCAACCGAAAAAGCCATCCAGTTCATGGAGAGATGGGTCTTGGGTTATGGTCATAGTTCAATAGCAGAGGGTGCTGTTATAGGCCTTAGCCTTGAAGGAGTAAGCATACTCGCAACAAAGGTTATTGAGGATAATAGGCTTTGCTCCTTTATAGAAAAATCAACAAGATATGTTTCTTTTGATGAAAAATCATTCTATATGGATGAGGATTTAAAGAAATCCAAATATTATAGAGAGATAAAGGATATGATTGATTTTCTTTTCAAAACATATTGCGAATTGCAGGAGCCTGTTCTTGATTATGTTAAGAAATGCTCTCCAAGGTGTGATGATACCCCTGTTAGTGCATGGGAACGCTCATGTGCGGCAAGGCGTTTTGATGCAATAAGATATTTACTGCCAACGTGCACAAAGACAAGCATGGGATGGACTGTGAATGCAAGGCAGCTTTCACATGCAATATCAAAGCTTTTGTCCCATCCTTTAAAGGAAATGAACCAAATAGGTGAGATGGTAAAAAAAGAGGCAACAAAAGTTCTTCCATCATTGCTTAAATTTGCTGATAAAAATGATTATTTTATAAAAACAAATGATGAAATGACTGAACTTTGCAACAAAATTGATATTGATGATGAAAAAACAGAACCAGTAAGTCTCGTAAAATCACCTGAAGATGCAGACAACACACTCATTGCAGCAATTCTTTACAGATATAAAAACCAGTCATTCAATAAAATAATGGAAAAAGTAAAATCAATGAAGCAGCATGAAAAAGAAAAAATATTTGATTCTTACCTTAACAATATGAGTAAGTATAATTACCCAATGAGGGAACTTGAGCATCTTAGCTTTACTTTTGATATAATCATTGATTATGGTGCTTTTAGAGACTTGCAGAGACACAGGATATGCACACAAACAAGTCAGGTTTTTAATTCTGACCTTGGCTATGATGTTCCGGATGATATAATCAAAGCAGGTATGGAAGAAAAATACAAAACAGCAATGAAAAAAGTAAAGGAAGTTTACGAAAAAATAAGAGAAGAATACCCTTTAAATGCACAGTACATACTTCCCCTCGGATTTAAAAAAAGATATATCATAACAATGAATTTAAGGGAAATATATCACCTTGTGAAGATAAGGACGACTCCTCTTGCTCACATATCCTACCGCAGAATTGCATATAAGATATATGATATAATGAAGAAAAAATACCCTCTTCTCTCAAAATATATTGTATGCAACTACAGCAAGGAAGAGCTTGGAAGGCTTAAATCAGAAGAGATGACAGAAAAATTGAAGAGAGTGGAGCCGTTATAAAATGATAAACCTTGATGAGCTTAAGAAATCAGACCCAAGGATTGCAGAAGTAATAAAAAAGGAGTTGAAAAGACAAAGGGAATCTGTTGAATTGATTGCATCTGAGAATTTTGTAAGCATTCCAGTATTAGAAGCAATGGGAACATGGCTCACAAACAAATACTCAGAGGGTTATCCCCACAAAAGATACTACGGCGGGAACAAGTTCATTGACATGAGCGAAGACCTGGCAATAGAAAGGGCAAAGCTTTTGTTTAACGCAGAGCACGCGAATGTCCAGCCGCATGCAGGAAGTCAGGCAAATATGGAGGTTTACTTTGCACTGCTTAACTTAAAGGACAAAATTCTCGGAATGAATTTGTCTCATGGCGGGCATTTAACCCATGGAAGCCCTGTGAACTTTTCAGGAAAATTCTACAACTTTACTTCATATGGAATTTCAAAGGAAACTGAAAGGATTGACATGGATGAAGTGAGGAAGATTGCATTAAAGGAAAAGCCAAAGATGATTTTAGCAGGCTATAGCGCTTACCCGAGAAACCTTGATTTCAGGGAGTTCAGGGAAATTGCAGATGAGGTTGATGCGTATTTAATAGCAGATGTTGCGCATTTTGCAGGAATTATTGCTGCAAGAAAGCACATGATGCCCTTTCCGCATTGCGATGTTGTTACAACTACAACCCACAAAACATTGAGGGGACCAAGAGGAGCAATGATACTCTCGATGCAGGAGGATCGTTTAAAACAGAAATACCATCCAGACTCAAAAAAGAATCTTGCAGGAATGATTGACTCTGCTGTATTTCCAGGAATGCAGGGCGGCCCCTTAGACCATGTGATAGCTGCAAAGGCAGTTGCTTTTGGCGAGGCTTTAAAGCCAGAGTTCAGGGATTATATTGAGCAAGTCTTGAAGAATGCAAAGGCGCTTGCAAATGGACTGATGGACCATAATTTTAAACTAATAAGCGACGGCACAGACAACCATCTTATGCTTATTGACCTTACAAACAAAGATGTTACAGGAAAACAAGCTGAAATTGCTTTAGATGAAGCAGGAATAACATGCAACAAAAATATGGTTCCTTTTGATAAAAGAAGCCCCTTTGATCCCAGTGGGATAAGGATTGGGACTCCGGCAATAACAACCCGGGGCTTTAAGGAAGATGACATGAAAGTGATTGCAGATGCAATGAACAAGATAATTGAAAACATAAACAACAAAGAGATAATTGAAAAGGTAAATCTGGATATAATTGAGCTTTGCGAAAAGCATCCATTGTATGAGGGAATAAAGGTTTAAAATGAAAGGAAAGTTAATTG
The DNA here is from genome assembly GCA_964458955.1 of uncultured Methanosarcinales archaeon. Lineage (GTDB taxonomy): Archaea > Nanobdellota > Nanobdellia > Woesearchaeales > CG1-02-33-12 > CG1-02-33-12. The sequence goes on along the minus strand of CAYWLA010000010.1, from coordinate 12,266 downwards.
TAATAGATGGTACTGACGGAAGCGGAAAAGGAACACAAACTAGGTTATTAGTTAAGAAATTAAAAGAAGAAGGGTATGATGTTGAAATTGTTGATTTTCCCCAATATGGTCATAAAAGCGCTGTACTAGTTGAAGAATACCTTAATGGCAAATATGGACCTGCAAAAGAGGTTGGACCTTACAGGGCATCGATATTTTATGCATGTGATAGATACGTTGCTTCGTTTAAAATGAGAGAATGGCTTGATGAAGGCAAGATAATTATTTCAAACAGGTATGTCTCTGCAAACGTCGGTCATCAGGGAGGAAAAATAAAAAATATTCAGGAAAGAAACAAATACCTTCACTGGCTTTTTGACCTGGAGTTTAATATATTTGGAATTCCAAAACCAGACAAAAACATCTTGCTTTATATGCCTCCTGAAATAGGACAAAAGCTTGTTGACCAAAAGGATTTAAGGGAATACATAGAAAATGGAAAGATGAAAGATATACATGAGGAGGATTTAAAGCATTTAAGGGATGCTGCTGATTCATATCTTTATGCTGCTAAAAAATACAATTGGGACAAGATTGACTGCGCGCCGAATGGCGATTTAAGAACAAGAGAAGACATCTCAGAAGAAGTGTGGAAAAAGGTAATGAAACTGATTAAATCTGATTCTTAGATAAATTTATAAATTTCTTTCTTAAGCTAAATAAGATGAAACTTGCAGACATTGACATAAACTCAATTGAAGAGGTTTTATTAGTTGAAAGAAAAGCAAAAACATTTGGCCTTGAAAATATAAAAAAATTTCTTAATATAATAGGAAATCCTGAAAGAAAAATAAAGATAATTCATATTGCAGGAACAAACGGAAAGGGCTCTGTATGCGCAATGATTTCCTCTGTTTTGGATGAAGCCGGCTTTAAGGTTGGCATGTTTACCTCGCCGCATTTGATGAAAGTCAATGAAAGAATAAGATTTGATGGCAAACTTATAAGCAATATTGATTTCAAAAGGATTGCTGATTTTATTTATGAGACAGAAAAAAAGAATAATGTCAGTTTAACTTTCTTTGAGACTTTAACTGCAATGGCCTTTATTTACTTCAATGAAAAAAAGCTTGATTATGCAGTCATGGAAACAGGAATGGGCGGCCGCCTGGATGCCACAAATGTTGCTAAGCCGATTATCTCTGTCATTACAAACATTGGATTGGAGCATCGGGATGTTTTGGGCAACACAATAAAGGACATTGCAAAGGAAAAGGCAGGAATAATAAAATCAAATACAACTGTTGTTACAAGCGCAAAAGGAAAAGCGCTTTCTGTAATTGAAGATATAGCTGAAAAACACAATTCAAGAATTATTGTTGCAAAAAAAATCAGAAATATTGAACTAAAGTTAAAAGGAGAATATCAGAAAGAAAATGCCTCAACTGCTTTTGCTGCTCTTAAGGAATTAGGCATGAATGAGGATATAATATTAATGGGCCTGAAGAGAGCATATTGGCCCGGCCGTTTCGAATTCATAAAAAAGAATATATTATTGGACTGCGCACACAATCCTGACGGAATAAAAGCTCTTGTAAAATCAATCAAAAAGCTTGATTACAGTAATCTTATAGTTGTGATTGGTGTAATGAAAGACAAAAATATTAAATCAATTGCAAAAAAGCTTGAAAAGCTTAACCCAAACGTAATTGTTACAAAGGCCAATGTTTCAAGGTCAAGAGAGCCTGAAGAAATTTCAGGATATTTTGAAAATGCAGAGGTTATTCCTGGTTTAAAAAATGCAGTAAAATATGCGATTGAAAAAGCTAATCATGATGACCTTATTGTTATTACCGGCTCAATCTTTGTTGTTGGAGAAGCTTATCCATTCATTACTAAACATTTAAATAAATGATAATCTTACTTTTTTCTATGAAAGCAATTGCAATAACCCATAAAGGAACAGAAGACATAGCTGCTTTAGAAATTAAAGAGCTAATTAAAGCTACTTCCAAGATTAATGAGACAGTTGTATTGTTTGAGCTGAAGAATATGATTGACCTGTGCAAACTGGCTTATAAGGCGCAGTCAATATCCAGAGTTGTCTATTTATTTGATGAGTTTAAAATCCAGGCTGATTTTAATAAAATCCTTAAAACAATAGAAACAAAAATCAAAAAAATAAACTTTGATAAATGGCTTGATAAGAATAAGAGTTTTAAGGTATTATGCAGGCACTTAACTAATAACAATTTCAGCAGCCAAGATATGGAAAAAGAAGCAGGTGCTTTCATAATAGAGAATATAAAACAAAAAAAAGCATATGAACAGAAAGTTGACCTTGAAAACCCTGATTTGATATTTTATGTTTATATTTTTGATGAAAGATGTTATTTGGGAATTGATTTCTGCGGATTTGACCTGAGCAAAAGGGATTATAAGGTTTTCAGCAGTGCATCTGACATAAAAGGAACAATAGCTTACTCCTTGTTAAGAATTGCTGGATATGAAAAACAAAAAAAACTTCTTGACCCCTTTTGCAGTTCTGGAGTAATTCCAATAGAGGCAGCACTTTACAGCAATGGCTCTGTCAACTATTACAGAAAGGATAATTTTGCTTTTCTTAAATTAAATCCATTTGAAAAGGAAAATTTTGAGAATTTCTTTAATAAATTAAACAAGCAAGACAGTAAAAATAAGGCATTTATTGCAGCTTCTGACCAGCAGCTATATCATATAAGGTCTGCAAAAAAGAATGCAAAGATAGCTGCAGCTAACAAGGATATAGAATTTTCAAGGATAGACCTTGAATGGCTTGACACAAAATTTAATAAGAATGAAATTGACTTGATTGTTGCAAAGCCGCTATTTTCAAAATATGATATTCAAAAAATAAAAAAAATATATGATGAATTCTTTTATGCTGCAAAATATATTCTTTCAGAAAAAGGAAAAATTGCTTTGATATCAATGTCAATGGAGTTACTAAAAGAAAGCGCAGAAAAGCATGGTTTTAAAATAATGGATGAAAGGATTGTCTGGCAGGGCCAGCAGAAACTTGAAATAACTGTTTTTAAGAACTAAAACATCAAAAGTTTTATATATATTAACTCAAATTATTAAACAAGCATGAAAAAAAGAGGGCAAATAACACCATTTATTATTCTTGGATTAGTATTCCTAATGTTCTTTTTGATTATTTTATTTACTAAAAGCTATCGCATTGAAAGAATTGATGCATTTTCTTCGGGAGAGATAAACCCTATAAAAAATTATGTGGATTTGTGCGCTAAATCATCTTCATCTGATGCATTATACCTGCTTGGTGTGCAGGGTGGTTATACAGCTCCGCCAAAACTTTATTTCCAGTCTGCTTATGCAAAAATAGCTTATTGGTATTATGAAGGAGAAGATGTTTCCCCAACAATTGAAGAAATGGAGCAAGAGCTTTCTTCATATGTAAATAATGCACTGCCAGAATGCATTGAAAGTCTTAATGCCTTTAGTGACATGGGCTTTGAATTTGAATTTGACGAAATTAATACAGAAACAAAAATAAATGAAAATAATGTTGAATTTAGGATTGATTACCCAATAACCATTATAAAAGGAGAGTCTAAATCAAAAATAAGTGAATTCTACAAAATGGTTCCAGTAAGGCTTGGTCATATACACAATATAGCAAAAGAAATAGTCGGAAAGGAGGTTGAAGACCCTGACTGGGTGGATATGACTTATTTGGTTAACCAAGACCTTAATTTCAAGATTTATCCTTATGATGAGAATACATTGATATATTCTGTTCTAGACAACCAATCAATAATAGAGTATGGTACTCAGTTTATGTTCTTGTTTGCAAATGGCTTTAAGGAAAGCGAGGAGCTACTTAAAGAAGATGAATAAAAATAATTTAATGAGTTTAATTGCTTTGTTGGTTATTTTCTCTTTAGTTATTATTATATCAAAAGTAAATTCAGCTTATGATTTAGGTGCAAGTAATGGAGATTCTACTGATCTCCCTGTTGTTTCTGAAACTACTATTGAAACAAGCTCTCCAGAAGAATTAGAAGTGGAACCTGTTGATGGAACTGCTAATCTTGAAGGTAAAAGTGGGAAGATAACTGTAACTGAGGAATTTAACACAATAAAAACAGCAGGAGGAACTATCCCTAATATAAAGTCTGGGAATCTTGTTGTTGAAAATGGAAATCCTGTAAGCGGAAAATTGTTTTTTTCTGCTGATAGCAGTTTTGATTTAGATGGACAGCACATTAGTGTTCCAAAAGATGGTTCAATTGAGTTTAAAGATGGAAAAATAATAATCAGCAAAGGCACTTCTATTGAAGTAAGTGGAGTAGATGGAGTAGGTGGCACTAAACTTACGGCAAAGACTGATGAAACAGAAATCAAGATACATGGAGATATTATTGAAGCTACTGGGCGTATTTCTGTTGATTATGAAAACAGCCCAAACAAAATAATTCTTACTGGTAAAGATAGTGTCCTTGAGCTACAAACAGAAGAGAAAGAAAAATTTGAGTTTAAGAATTTAGATGAAATTAACGGGCTTATCATAAATCTTGGCTCATTTCACAAGAGCGATGAATGTACTGGGAATTGTATTTCATACCAGGAAATGGGCATAGGCATGAGTGGCGAAGAGTGGAATAAACTAAAGGTTGATGGCAATGCATTAATAAGCAAATATTATAATGAAGAGAAAATATATGAAATCAACTTTGATGGTGGAAAAGCAAAGCTTAGCAGGGATTTATCAAAACTTGAAGATACAGAATTTAGTAAGAAAACAGTTATTAACTATGAAAGTGGGGGTATAACTTTATTTGTTGAGACCTCAGAAAAAAGGGTAGAAGAAATAAATAGGGATAGGATAAACGTTGGCAATGGAATAATTGATGCAAAATTTTATGATGATGAAAACATCCAATTAACTGTTAGTTCAGAAGCAATGCTTAAAGGACTAATACAAAAACAGATTTATACAAAAACCATCCCAGAGATCCCAAATCAGCTTAAGGAAAAAGCAGAGGGGGTTTATATTGATGATAAAACACTTTATGATGTAGTAAAAGAAAAGAGAGGAGACCTAATGACTGAAAACCTTGTTCTTTCATGGATAAACCAGGAATCGTCAATGAATCAAGATGCAAAACTAGGAGGCTGTGTTGGATTTACACAAGTATCTGCAATATCTTTCAGAGATGTTATTAACAGAAATCCAGAGAAATACAAAGAATACGTTTCTTATACAGATACAGATGAAAAACTAACAGAAGCTATAGAAGATGATGCACTTCTTAATCTAGAGGTGGGCTTTGATTATATGAATTCACTAAAGACAACATATGGATTTTCACAAGAAAAAGTGGAATCTAATTATAAATATACAGGCAATGAAGAGGATATACTCTTAATGGCTTATAATGCTGGCCCTACTGTAACAAAAGATATCTTAACTGAATTTAAAAATAATGGAGGAGGAAATTGGGATAAATTAGAAGAGTTTCTGCATACAAATGAAGCATTGAATATCTTTAAAAAATATAAAGGATCATATGGTGTTCAAAACACTGATACAGAAGAAGAAGTTAATTCCAAACTTGAGCGGAAGATTAATATTGTTATTACTTATGTAAAAAATATAAAAAAAAGTGCTGGTTATGCATAAGATTTATATTGTAAACATTTTAATCAATTCTGAATTCATGTTTAAAAATGCCTACAAAAATAAATAAAAACAATTTACTTAAATTTCTTATTGCTTTAGTTATGTTTCTGGCCCTGATTATCCCTTTCATATCTGCTCCTGATTCAACATCATCTGAAGAAGGGATTATAGTGGAGCTTACTAATGGAAATGCTAATCTTAATGATATAACTGGTAAACTTACTATTACTGGAACAGAAGGCATTGATACAATAGAGCTTGCTAATGGAGATATCCCAAATATAAAATTTGGAGATATTGTTGTGGAAAATGGATATCCTGTAAGCGGAAAATTATTTTTTTCTTCTGACTCTAGTTTTGATTTAGACGGACAGCACATTAGTGTTCCAAAAGATGGCTCAATTGAGTTTAAGGATGGAAAACTAATAGTCAGCAAAAACTCAATTATTGAGCTGGAAGAAACTAAAGTCCAGGCAATGATTGATGAAACAGAGATCAAAATGGAAAAAGGCCTTGTTGAAGTTAAAGGGTATGTTTCTGTGGATTACAAACTAAGCCCTGCTAAAATAATTCTTACTGGCAAAGATACTATCCTTGAGCTGCAAACAGAAGAAGAAGAAAAACTTGAATTTAAGAATTCCGATGATAAAGAGCTTATAGTAAATATTGGCTCATTTCATAATAGTGAGGACTGCATTGAAAAAAACTGCATCTCATACCAGGATATGGGTATAGGAATAAGCGGAGAAGAGTGGGATAAAATAAAAATTGATGGAAATGCATTAATAACAAAATATTATGAGGGAGAGCAAATATACCAAATAGAATTTGAGGAGGGAAAGGCAAGGCTTCGAAGGGACAGCTTATCAAAGATTGAGAATGTAGAATTTGACAAGAATACTATTATTAATTATGATGATGGAAATATTGAGTTTCGCATAGATAAATCAAAGGAATCAAGCCAAAGGATAACAATACGAACAGTTGATAAATCCAATGTTGAAATAGGCAGCCTTACAATATCAGAATATTTACAAGAAAGAATAGAAGAGCTGCAAAAACTAGTATTATCTTGGCTTGATGAGAAACAAGAAAATATTGAGCAGCAAGAAAGCCCACTAGAAGATGAACAAGGGAAAGAATATTATAAATTTTATCCAGAAACAACTTTAAATATGATAAAAGAATCAAAAGAAATAACAGTTGAAATAAAGAATAATGAGTATACAACAATACTTGAATTAGCTGAAGAACATGCAATTGATTATAAAAAGGTTGCACTTTACCTTGCTCTATGGGAAAAAGAAGCAAACTGGAGAGAATGGGGAAAAGAAGGATCAATATGGGGCCCATATGTTGTCAATGAAGCAGGATGTATTGGAATGGGGCAGCTTAAGGTAGATGCTTTCAAAGATGTTATAGATAGGTATCCTGAACTTTTTTCTGAATATATAGCATACCGGGATAATGATAATTATTTGACAGGGGTGTTAAAAGAAGATATAGAAGTTAATGCAAAGGTTTCAGTATATTACTTTGAACTGCAGGAGATTAAATATAACTTTGAAAAACTTGAATACCAGCTTACAGGCTATAATGCAGGTCCAACTGTAACAAAGGATATTCTCTATGCGTTTGAAAAAACAGGAAAAACCAGCTGGGAAGATTATAAGGCATTTCTTAGAAGCAAAGAAGGGGGATTGAAATTTATTAGCTCTGATAAGGCTGAAGAGGTAATAGATTATATAGAGATAATATGCGCAGACATTAGTTATGATCTGGTATAAAACCCTAAGATATAAATAAGATAATCTTCTTCTTGGCCTAATGCTTAAAAAGGAATACATATGGCTGGCCTTAATATTTGGCCTAGTGCTTGGTACAAGACTTTATTTTGCTTTTCAGACACCTTACTTCAGTGAGGATGCCTATTTTAACATAAGGCAGGTAGAACACATAAGAGAAACAGGATTGCCCTTATTTAAGGATGATTTAAGCTATTCTGGCAGGAATTTTCTTTTCCAGCCATTTTTTCAGTATATTCTGGCTTTTTTCAATCTTTTCATGCCCTTAAACCTTGTTTGCAAGCTATTGCCAAATATATTTGCATCATGCCTTATTTTTATTGTATATCTTATTGCAAAAGAGATAACAAAAAGCCAGGGTGCAGCACTATTTTCATCATTTATATCTGGTTTTATTCCAATATTTTTTGCTGAAACAGTAAACAGTGTTTCAGTATTCTCACTGGTTATCCCGCTTATGTTCTTTCTGATATACTTCCTGATAAAGATTAACAAGGATGCAAAATATATTAATCATTTTATTGTTTCTATTATAATAATTGCATTAATGCATGCATCTGCGTTTTTATTAATCATGGCTTTTTTACTTTATGTTTTGTTTATTAAGATAGAGCATCTGAAACAAAGCAGGGCAGAGTTAGAGTTAATAATATTCTCAACAATTCTTGTTACCTGGCTTAATTTTATTGTATACAAAAATGCATTTCTGGTTCATGGCCAGTTTGTCATCTGGCAGAACATACCAAAAGAGCTGCTTAGTCAATCCTTTTCACAGTTAAGCATACTGAACGCGCTGTTTTATATTGGGATAATACCCCTTATTTCAGGGATATACTTAATTTATAAATATATTTTTAAGAAGAAAAACAGGAAGATTTACCTTTTAATGGGATTTGCCCTTTCAGAGCTTTTTTTACTGTGGTTTAAGCTTATACCATTGAAGACAGGCCTTATTTTCTTTGGTGTAATCTTTGTTTTGTTGTTCAGTAAGTTTTACTCTGATTCCATTTTGTTTATAGATAAGACAAAATTTTCAAAATACAAGAGGATTTTTATTGCAGTGATTTTCCTGATTTTTATCTTTAACTCAATTATTCCTACTATTAGTTACACAAACAGGGTTATTAAAGAAACCGTATCAAAGAATGAAATAGATTCCTTTTTGTGGTTGAAAAACAACAGTGATGAAAAAGATGTTATCCTTGCAAGCCTTGATGAAGGTTATCTAATAAACACCATTGCACAAAGAAAAAATGTCATTGATAAAAACTTCCTGTTAATAAAAGATGCAGAGCAGCGCCTTGAGGATGTAAAAAAAATATATACAACCCATTATGAAACAGAAGCAATACCTTTATTGAATAAATATAATATAAAATATATCCTTTTATCCAAGAGATCAATGAATTATTATGATATAGCTGATTTAAGTTATAGTACAGATGAAAAATGTTTTGAATTAGTATATAATAAAGAAGTTAAGATATACAAATCATTGTGCAGGATGGAAGAAAAATGAAACTGACAGAAAAGAATACATTAGTTTATGTAATGCTGGCAGCTTTTATAGTCCTTTTAATACTTTATTTAGTTAGGTTTTTATTCTACAACAATATTATGATTGGAGAGGAATCATACTATCATGCAAATATTGCAAGGCAGATAATTGAGCAAAAGTCATTAATTCAAGACCTAAACTATGTCTTTAACCCATACCATCTTGTGCTTGCTTCAATAGGGTATTTAATAGGCATTGATTTAGCATCCAAATTAATTCCTTTTTTATTTGGTTTGCTTTCTGTTCTTGTTTTTTATTTAATTCTTAGAGAATTTAAAATAGAAATAAAGCAGAGATTTATTATTTTATTAATCCTGGTTATATCCCCTGCCTTTATTTATTTATCTGCAATTTCAAACACTCATTCTGTTCCTGTTTTTCTGACTTTGCTAGGCATATATCTTTTTTCCAAAAAGAACATTTTTCTTACTATTCTGTCACTGTTTGCTTTTGCTGCAGCAATATCATTTGGCATATTCAATGCTTTATTAGCAATAACTATAATGATATCCTACATGATTGAGGAGAAACAAAAAGAGGAAAGCACAACTAAACCTAAAAAACCAGTGTTTTCCTTTCAATCAAAAAAAGCAGCAGTTTTTTTGTTTATATTGCTCATAATATCAGTCCTCTGTTTTCCGCTTTATTTTCAGCAAAAAACAAAAGTTCTTCCTGCAGAAAATATACTCCAGGACTTCATCTCTGACTTTGGAGCTTTAATAGGAATAGGTATTTTTAATATTATTCTTGCAATTGCTGGATTTTTTTTGATGTGGAAAAAGAAAAAAGAGCATTTATTTATTTTTCTGCTGCTTTTAATTATGATTGCATCCTCTTTTTATGAAAAAAATGTTATTGTATACTTGACATTTGTTTTTTCTGTCTTTGCAGGATATGCATTTGTTAAAATAAGAGATATGCAGTGGGAGGTTAATATAATAAAAAATCTTACTATGCTGCTTATAATCTGCGGGTTAGCATTCTCAACAATATCCTACTTAAACAGGGTTAGCACTATGCAGCCTGATAATGAGGTAATAAAAAGCCTTGACTGGCTCAAGCATTATTCAGAGCCAAATAAGATTGTTTTTTCCCACTACTCAAAAGGATTCTGGATAAATGCTATTGCAGAAAAACCTGTCATGATAGATTCAATGTTTGAATATTATCCTGATGCAAAAGAAAAATTTAATAATTCAGAAGAGATTTTTTATTCAAGAAACCTAAAGAATACAAAAAGCCTTTTGGAAAAATACAATATAAACTATATATGGATTGATAATGAGATGAAGCAGGGTTTAGTTTGGGAAAAAGAGCAGCAGGGTCTCTTGTTTTTGTTCAGAAATAACGAAACATTTAATAATATCTATAACAACCAAGGCATAGAAATATGGGAAGTAAAAAATGGCTATAATTAATATAATCCTTCCAGTTATTTATGTGATAACATTATTCTATACAATATTCTGGCTTATAACTTTTTTAGACAGCAAGGAAGAAAAAAAGAAAGTTATTAAAAAATTTCCACTTGTCTCAATTGTTGTTCCTGCACATAATGAGGAAGATGTTATTTTGGAAACCCTTGATTCTATTGTTGGTCTTGACTACCCAAAAAATAAGTTGGATGTAATTATTGTAAATGATGGCTCAACAGACTCAACAAAAGATGTTGCAGAGAAATTTATTGATAAACATAAAGAGTATGATATTAAGCTGATAAACCAAGCTAACCAGGGCAAGTGGGTTGCACTGAACAATGCATTAAAAATAGCAAAAGGCGAGTTTTTTACATGCCTTGACGCAGATTCTTCTGTAGAGAAAGCTGCACTTAAAAAAATGCTGCCTTATTTTACTGATAATAATGTGGCTGCTGTTCTGCCATTGATTAAGATTAAAAATCCAAAGGGAATTTTGCAGAAAATACAATGCTATGAATATATTGTGAATTTCTTTTATAAGAAGATAATGAGCTATCTTAACTGCGTTCATGTTACACCCGGGCCATTCGGCGTTTACAGGAAAACTATTATTGATAAGATTGGCGGATTCAGGCAGGGCCATAATACAGAAGACATGGAGATTGCATTCAGGCTGCAGAAACACCAATATAAAATAATACAGCTGCTAAATGTAAATGTATATACCTATGCTCCAAATAATTTAAAGAATTTTTACTTTCAGAGAAACAGGTGGAACAAGGGATCTATCCTGAATGTCTGGGACTACAGGAAGATGATGTTTAAAAAAGAGTATGGTGACTTTGGCATATTGCAGATGCCCATGGTGCTATGTGCTGGCTTTATTGCCATGTCAATAATAATTCTTGTGCTCTTTTATAATGTTTTTAAGCCATTGTTTACCGGTTTGCATAACCTGAGCCTTGTTGATTTTGACATATTTTCATTTATAGCTAACATTAACCTTAATATCAATTTATTGGATTTCAATTATTACAAGATAATTATAATCGCTGTGATGATAACACTATCCCTAACAGTATTTACTCTTGCCCACAAATATACAAAGCAAAGGCTTACAAGCCAGGGAATAGCACCCTTGCTGGTCTTTATATTATTTTATTACCTGCTGCTTGGGACAATATGGCTTGGAATAACAAAGGATTTGATATTTAAAAAGGTTAAAAAATGGTAAGGGAACTTAACAAAAAAAGGTATTTTATCGCAGCTCTGCTTACATTGTTTATATTCATCCTTGGGATTATGCTTGGATTGGTAATTGAAGGGAAAAGAGTCCAATATATTGAGTCAGTGAACAGGATAGAGAAACTTGACTACAGCAGCTTGCAGCTTCAGTATGCTTATATTGACCAGCTGAGCCAGGAAAAAAACTGTGATGCTGTTTCAAAGACATTTGAAAGCAGTGTAAAGAGCTTAATTGAAACAAGTGGAAGACTGGAAAATTATGAGCAAAACGCAAACCTAAACAAAGAAGATCTTCATACCCTTAAAAGAGAATATATCCTTGCACAACTTAATTACTGGCTTCTGGCACAAAGAACAAAGAAAATATGCAACAATGACATGGTTGCCATACTTTACTTCTATTCTACTGATAAGGAATGCCCTGATTGTGGTGAGCAGGCTTTTATATTAACTTATTTAAAAAATGAGTTTAAGGACAAGCTGCTTATTTTTGCACTTGACTCAACATATACTGATGAGCCAATGATTGAAATGCTGAAAGACCAGTATGAAATCAGTAGATATCCTACACT
>CAYWLA010000009.1:0-21937 GCA_964458955.1 uncultured Methanosarcinales archaeon | reverse complement strand
ATATCAGGTATTTAACAAGCCTTGCTTATGTTCGCTCTGACATGATTCCAACACTGATTGTAAGCCTTTATGCAGACTATCTTGATGGAGAAGTCAAGCTTTGTCCTGCCTTAACTGAGTATGAATGGGTAACTCTTAAACAAGCAAAAAAGTATAAGTTAATTGAAGGAATATACAAAGAGCTGGAGATGCTTGACAAGATTATGAAAGGAAAAGAAGCTGGCGAATGGAATAAAACATTTTGATTATTTTTTCATGTAGAATTCTTTTTTGTTTTTTTGGAATTTTTCAATTGAATATCTTAGCATTGTCCTTGGCATTGCTTTATAATATTTTTTTAGGAATTTTTCTTCTGTTTTTTGGTCTTTTTTGCCTATTTCCCTTAGCATCCAGCCAACTGCCTTATGGATTAAATCATGCTTGTCTTTAAGAAGAATCTCTGAAATATTTAAAGTATCATTAAATTCATTGTTTTTTATTAATGTATATGTTGAAAGCACTGCTATTCTTTTTTCCCATAAATTCTTTGATTTTGCAAGCTTGTAAAGTATTTTTTTTTCTTTTTGATTATCAAGCATATAAGCCCCAAGAATCTTTGGCGCAGATAAGTCAACAAGGTCCTAGTTGTTCACATTTTTTGTATTTTGAAGGTAAAAATCAAAAATTTCTTTTTTTAATTCATTATTTCCTTTTTCAAATTTACTGATTAAAATAAACAGGGAAGTAAGGCGATATTCATGTATTTTGCTTGATAGAAGATCTTGTATTCCATTTAATTGGAGCCCCGGATATTTTTTTGCATTTTCTCTTTGGTCTGGAACAGACACTCCTAAAAAGATATCTCCTTCTCCGTACTGCCCTTTTCCTGTCTTGAAAAACCTGGATAAATCCTTTGCCTTATTAGAATTAGCAAGTTTCTGCAAATCCTTTTTCAGTTGATTTAACATTTTCTTATCTCAGATGTTTGTCACAGTTGAATTCTTCAACAAAAATATCATTATCCTTAATATTAAATATTGAAACAGAGGTGTTGTTAAAGAAATTTTTGCTAATTTCCTTAAGTGATTTTTTCAATAGTTTCTTAAAAAATAATTTGTTTATTGTGGCATGGGCAACAATTACCGCATCTTTTTTTGTTTTCATTATTTTGTTTAAAACTCGTAAAGCCCTTACTTCTGTTTCTGCATAACTTTCTCCTTTAGGAATTTTATAGTTAAACTTGTCTTTTTCCCTTGCTTCCCATATTTCCTTGTATTTTTCCTGTATTTCCTGGTCTGTTAATCCCTCTAATATTCCAAAATCCAGCTCCTTAAGGTCATTATCAATAATGATTTCTGCCTTTGGATGAAATTTTTTAATCTCTTTAGATGTTTCTAATGTTCTTTTTGACGGGCTTGTGAATATTAATTCAATGTTATGGTCTTTTAATCTTAATGCTAACTTTTTTGCTTGTTCTTTCCCCTCTTCAGAAAGTTCAATATCTTTTCTTCCCTGAAGTCTATTTTCTCCTTCTTTATTCCATTCTGTTTGCCCATGTCTTGTTATTATAAGTTTCATAGAAAGAGAAAATAAGAACTATTATTTAAAATTATAGTTAAATTATTTCTTTTTTTCCAGGGCTTCTATTCTATAGCTTAATCTTAATACATCTGAGTAAAGAACGCCAATTGCAAAGATTAGGAAACTTTCAAAAGAACTTGTTAGTCCGTTCAAATATGCAATTAACCCCACTAAGAAATAGCTTAAACAGACTATAGTAATAAAAGCCTGTCTTTTCTTCGGCAGTTTTCTAAAATGCCTGTCAATTATATCCATTTTCACTGGTCAAAATAATTGTTTTCCTTTAAATAATTTATTATTTTTTCAAATGCTTCTCTTATTTTTGGAAATTCCTTGAAATATATTTCTTTTTCCTTTCTTAAAAATTTCTCAGTCCAGCCTTTCCAATCCTCTTTGTAGTCTAATTCATGAATCTCTGCATCAAGCTTGTCAATTGCCCATGCAAACCTTGCCTCTTTTGTCTTGTTTTCCTCAAATTCATTAACTAAATTCACAAATTTTGCTTTTAATTCTTTGGGAATTTCATTTTTGAGCTTGTTCAATGCCTTTAGTTCTCTTTCCTTTTGGTTTTTTCTTTCCTGTTCTTTATGAATGGGTGTGTCTCCTGCCTCAATTTCCACAACATCATGATACATCAGTAGCTCATATACTTTTAGTCTGTTGAGCTTAAGCTCTGTAATATTCAAAAAGTAATCAGCTAATATCAAACAGCTCCAGCTATGCTCTGCAGAACTTTCTTTTCTCTTTTCAACAGAGTTAGCCCTGTAAACCTTTTTGAGGCCATATAGTTTTCTTAATTTTATTATTTCTTCCATTTTAAGCATAGGTCAAGAGGATTAATTCCATTATATAATATATCTAAAATATAAAAACTTTCCTGATTTTCCAGGGTTAATAATAAACAGATAAACTTATAAATATTGCCTATTATGTTAATTAAGGTGATAAATTATGGCAGCAACCCCAAAGGGACCGCAAAAAATGAGAGTCGATTATAACATCGACAAACACATACATGATGATTTTGTCAGAATGTGCAGCAAGAGAGGGTTTGTACCAACAGTGATTGCTGAACGTCTCATGAAAAAATATGTTGAACAAAACGGGCAAATATAACTTCAAAAAAGAGCAGAATTTCTATAAATAAATTTTTTCATTTCTCAAGATACATACCATGCTATTTAATTCTTAAGAGAATTTCTAGTTCAAGCAATAGAAAGAAGCTTATCTTGCTCCACAAACGCATCTATTTCTTCTGAACAATGTATAGAACTGTTTATATTTATTGGTGCATATGGATTATAGATCTCATCGCCAATATCAAAATTCATGGGAATAACATACTTTGGTTCAGAAGATGAGCATATTTTTATGCATAGTATGTTTTCATCAAGGGGGGTATAATTCTCAATTGGTTTTAAATACAATTTTTCTTTATTATAGCCTGCATTTGTTGGTTCTTCTATATTTCTGCTCATATACTTTACTTTTCTGGATAACTTTTGGTTAGAAAATGATTTGTTGTGTTTGCTGCATTCCGGATCTACTAATTCCTCTATTGTTACTATATTCTCTTGCGTATTAGGTCTTTTATCTTTTATTTTTGGATACTCTGCAATAGGGTTTTTAACACCTATTATTGGATTAGAATTAAAATTTTTATGCTTCTTATGCATACATTATCACTAGGCTTTTAGGACCTTTTTTTGTTTATTATAGTCTCCACTGGTTTTGCAGTAGTCTAACTTGTTTATTGCTGGCTCGAAAATAATCTTAAAGATATAAATCTTTCGATTTTGAGCTGCTTTAAAACATAGTAATAGTCATGAGAATTAGTTTTTCCTGTAACCAAATTTCTTATTGTATTCCTTATGATTAATTATATCCAAGATTAAGGCAATAATTTCTATTTCACTTCCCCTTATAGTGTAAATCATTCTCCATGCTCCAGAAAGATTAACTTTCCATAAGTTATTGATGTCATACTTATTAATATAATCCTTAGGGATTTTATTCTTCGGAATATGGATTCCATATTGGGGATTTTCTTTTAAGAATTCAATTTTTTGTTTTATAGAATTTAATAATGTCTGATAATCGCTTTTTGTTATTCCTTTTGTAATTTCTTGTCCTACAATTTTATTTAATCTTTCAAATTCTTCTTTAGCATCCCCAGTGATTATTAGTTTAACAGGTTTTCCTTTAAAGCTCATAGTTCAATCCCTTGTTTTATTGCCTTGTCTAGTTTAGGGCTTGGGTTATATATCCATAAAATCCCTTTTCTTCCATCAAGTATTTTCCCGCTGGCTTCAAGATAGCTTAAGACAACATTTAATGTCTGGTGCATAATCTTTTTTGGCAGTTTTTCCTTTAGTTTTTCTCTTGTTACTAGGTTATTTTGTTTCTTCAATGTATCCTCAACCATCAGCACTGTCTTTAGGCTCGGATAATGCATAATGCTTTGTTTGTTTTCCATCTAAACCACCTATATAATATTTGTATATAATTATATAGATAGTTATATAAACTTATATAAATATCTTTCTCTTTTACAATAACCCCTAATGAATAATTGTTAATAAGGCTTTTGTAGTTTATTCTGAAAGAATTCCGATAATTCTTTGTTAATCTTTATTAATAGTTTAATTAATTTTATTTTATGAGAATAAAGGATATACCCAAAGAGAACAGGCCAAGGGAAAGGCTTAAGCAAAGAGGAATAGATGTTTTGTCTGATTCTGAACTGCTTGCCATAATACTGCAGAAAGGCACAACGATTCCGATAAAAAACCGAAACATTTATATAAGACATATTACAATTATGTTACATATGTTACAAAAAAGTAGTATGTTTAGAATATCAGAAGTGTTTTTTGCTAGCCCTACCAAGAAACAGTACCTTATGGATATTAGCCGAAGCATTGGATTAGCGCACACGTCTGTCAAGAAAAATTTAGATAAATTAGTCAAATTAGGATTGATAATAGGATCTGTAGAGAAGAGGGGGAAAAGAAAATTTCCTTTTTACAGAGCAAATACAGACAGCAAATTATTTAAGAAAGAAAAAATGGTTTACAATCTGTCTTCTGTCTTAAATTCAGGGATGATAGAATTTATAGAGGAAAGACTTATGCCCAAGTCTATTGTCCTTTTTGGAAGCTATCAAAGAGGGGAGGATACAGAAAGTAGTGATGTTGATCTTTTTGTTGAATGCAGGGAGGAATCATTGGATCTCAGAAAATTTGAAAAAAGGCTAGGTAAAAGGGTGCAGTTGCATTTTAAAGAAAATTTTGTTTCATATCCTAATGAACTAAAAAACAATATAATCAACGGAACTGTTTTAATGGGCTTTTTGGAGGGATATAAATGATTATAAAAATCCGCCCAGATAAAGCAGTGCATAAAGAAAATAGAAAATCAATAAGCAACAGCAGGACTGGGCTCATTGATTGTGGGTATAAAAACAGGAGTAGTTAACAATTTCTTTGATTTAAAGAGCAATAAGAATTTTATCATAATAAAATTACTTTTTGGAGTAAGTTCTATTTTACAGTCCTGAATCTCTTTTAACAGCTGTTTGTCAATTGTTTTTCCTTCCAAATCAACACCCTTAAAGAAACTGGAAGCATTCAATAGCTCTATTGCTGAAACTTCCTTACGGCTGTTAAAATCAATTATAAAATCATCTAATTCGATACTTGCTTTGGATTTTGAGTTTGGATCAAAGAGAAATAAACTATCATTTTCAAAATCATAATCAAAATTAAATTTTCTTAACATCTTAATTTACCTTTATTTTTTAATTTTTTCTCAGCAATCTTTTGCCATATCCTGTTAATTTTTACAACAGTCACTACAACAACATTATTTTTTATGACTATCACATATCTGTGGCATAACCGTTTGCCATATCCAAAATAACAATCAAACTTTTCTTCATCTTTTCTATCTGCTTTTTCCCTTATAGCATACTCAAGTCTTTTAGGGTTTATAATATTTTCGATAATTTCTTCCTTATCAATCTGCCTTTGGATAATCCTGACTAAGGCATGTTTGGAAATAATTATATCTTGTCTGCGAAATTGTTTTAGCTTATTTATAACATAATCCTTATCATTCATACTTGATTATGAAAATGGCTTGGTATATAAAGACTTTGTTACATAAACCAAAATTTTTTCGGGGATACCGCAGAAATGCTTTATTTTAAGCCAAAACATTTAAGTATCTGAATGATATTATAAACTAATAGGGTGAAAGAAAATGGGAAAAAGCACATCAAGAACTGAAAAAGAAAGTTTTTTGGAAGAACGTATATTTGGAGATGACCATTACAAAACTTCAATTTCAGATGGTGGGAAGAAAGTAGAGGGTAGAGGAAACACCTCTGAGGAATCTCAAAAAGTAGCAAGCGATAAATGGGACAAAAGTGGAGGGGGTTCATCTTCTGGAAGCAGTAGTGGCAATAGCGGTTGTTACCTAACTACAGCTTGTGTAAGAGGTATGGGTCTTCCAGATGATTGTTTAGAATTAAATGTTTTGAGAAATTTCAGGGATAAGTATTTAATGCCTCAACCATCAGGTAGAATAGCAGTTAAAGAATACTATAAAATTGCTCCAGACATTGTGCAAGGTATAAATAAGAGAGAAGATGCTCAAAGTGTTTGGCAAGCTACTTACAAAAATATTGGGCATGCAGTGTCTTTAATTCTATCTGGAGATTTTGAAGGAGCATTTAAACACTATAAGAAGATGAGTTTAGACCTTCAAAAAAAATATTTAAGTTAAATATTGTATTTTATTCTTTTTTATGATTTTCTTAATAAAATTTGATATAATTATTAAATAAATGAAAACCTTGTTAAAATAATGCAAAACTTTCAAGAATTCTGTAAAAACATATTTATACCATACAAAACCCTTATTAAACTGAATAAAACTTTGTCAGTTCATGAGAATAAAGGATATACCCAAAGAGAACAGACCAAGGGAAAGATTAAAACAGAATGGCATAGATGTTCTTTCTAATGCTGAATTGTTAGCAATCATATTACAAAAAGGCACAAGAAAAGAGAATGTTATAGATATGAGCAACAGGATTATTTTTAAGTATTCTTTTGATAAGCTTTCTGAATGTTCGCTTACTGAGCTGAAAGATATTCCAGGCATAGGCGATGCAAAGGCCATGCAGATAAAGGCTATTTTTGAGATTAATAAAAGGGTTAATTCCGGAGTGATATGTGAGAGAGTGGTTAATTGTTCAGAAGATATTGCCAAGTATTATATTGAAAGAATGAAAGGCCTGAAGAGAGAGCATTTGATTGCTGTTTTCCTTGATTCGAAGAATAAGATTATTAATGATAAGGTTATTTCTATAGGCACGTTGAATAGCTCTTTAGTCCACCCCAGAGAAGTCTTTAAGGAGGCCATTAAGAACTCGGCCAATGCAATTATTCTGGTGCATAATCATCCTTCTGGAGAAGTTGAGTCCTCACCTGAGGATTTAGATATAACAGAAAAGATGAAAGAAGCTGGTGTATTGGTTGGAATTAAAGTATTAGATCATGTGATTGTAGGAAAAGACAGGTATAAAAATCTCATAGTATGAAAATTTTAAAATGGAACACCCCTTTTTGCCATGGCTAGAAACCACGAACCACCGGCAACGCAGGCTCCTAAAATAGCCTGTCCAAGTACTTGCCCTATAGATGTTGGTGGTAAGGCACTTGTAATGTAATATTCAATGTATGCTTGTATAAAATTTCCTGAAAAAAGTTGACCAAATGTGTTAAATAAGGTAATAATCGTTCCTCCAAATAGATACATACAAATAAATCCAGTTCCACTCAATAAAACACCTATTATATATTTTGGAGTTCCTATTATTATACCCATTTTAATATCCTTTATTTCTCATCTTTTTATTGATATTTCTTCTATTTTGTGTGACCTTTCCTACAGATCTACCATAACTCTTTCCTACAACATTGATTGAAACTTGCTTACCCCCTATTAGACCTCTTAAAACATTTGTAGCTCTTCTGCCTTCTCTTTGAGTTTTTTTAGGAGTATTAACATTTGCTAGACGCACCCTGTTACTATTTCCAATCCTTCTGCTTACGATGAAAGTGTCTCCATCAATAATTTTTTTAACAGTTCTTCTTACCATAATAATCACCCGCCAAATAAAGTAATTAGTACTAATATTTAAATCTATCGCTTATTAATGATAATAATGGCTATTATCAGTAATAAGTAATAAAAGTATAACTTAAATCAAAACATTTATATACAAGTAGGCATAGTCTAACAACAATGGGGAGAAAATCTGCTAAAGAATTAATTAAAATAATTCTTGAATCAATTGCTGATAATCCTAAATCTATTCACGAGATTGCACAAGATTGTAATTCTAACTGGGAATCAGTAAAGAGGTATCTTGAAAGTTTAAAGGAAGCTGGAGTAATTCAAGAAACATCTGACGGAAATAAAAGGCTTTTTTCAATTCTGTCATGTAATATTCCGACTAAAGAAGGTAATTATTTTGGATTGCCCATTGAAGAAGAAGATAAGAAAAAAATTAATTCTCTTTTTTATAAAATTAAGGAAGAATGGAAGAAATCTGCTGGAAGGTTACCTGGAAAAGTTCAAGTTCAAAAAACAATAGTTAGAGTTAATAAAATTTGTAATCTTAAACTTCCAGTTGGATGGTATTTATTTGGTGCAATGTGTGTAAAACCGTATGATCCTACGGAACAATATAATTATACTGGACTTAGTCAAACTACAATAACTTGCGTAAAAGAAGTTGTCAATGATTATTCTAAAGAAAGTTCAGCCTGTACATTAAAATTAAGGCAGTATAAAGAAGAAAATAAAATTTTGTATCAGACAAAAGAATTAATTTTAACATTATTTTCTTCTTCCAAATTTTCTAAGAAATATATTAAAGAGATTAATACTCAACTTTACATTTTAATAAAAAATCTCCCAAAAATATTTGATAATGATGCAACTGAATTAATAAATGAATTTGTTGGAATTGTCCTGCAGCTTCTAAATAATTTATCAGAAGAAGATATTCAATTTGCTAAGAATGATATTCATCAAACATTTAATGAGGTGTGGAAACTTATTGCATTATTCAGCTATTTTGATGATTTAGAGCCATATTATATTGAAAATTTTTCAAGAGAAATCGAATTAAAACATTTTATTTTAGAAATGAATTTACAAAAAATAGAAGTCATTGAACATTTGTCATATTTAAGTGATTTAATACCTCAAGAATCTGAACCAGAAGATGAAGCTTATCAAAAACTGAAAAATATTTTTACTTCTATAAGAGAGTTGAGTCCAGAAGAGAAAAAGCAAAAAGAAAAAGAACTTGACAAAATCAGAAAAGAAAAGGGGGAAGACACAGTTCAGGACTTTTTATTAGAAAAGTTTGGATTGAACTAAAGATTTTCTGGTTTTTTGATTGTTATTTTGGTTCCTATTTTTATAAAATGGTCAACATTCCTTGTTATTATAAAGTCAGCACCTTCTTTTTCTGCCAGAACAATATGTAATGCATCATCAAAGTTATCTTGAGATTTTTGTTTTGCTTTTTCCATATCCTGTTTATCATACTTTACAGTTATTATTTTTTTCTTAATCATAGCAAAAAGCATAGTTATTTCTTCAGGCTTAACATGTCTGTAGATTTCCTTTAATGTCCATGTAGAAATAATCAAATGAAATTTGCATAACATTGCACGGAAAAATATTTTACCTGCTGGTGTTGCAATATCTTTTCCTAAAAGATTTTTCCTGTCTTCTACAATATCTAAAAAAATATTTGTATCAGTGTATACTTTTGTCATCTTTATTCCAATGTTTTTTCTTTTTTCAGGAATTCTTTCTGTTTTTCTGATAAATTTTCTTTGTTTAGCAAAGTTTTTACAATTTCTTTGTAATTTTGTATTCTCCTTTTTTGCATTCCTATAATCATTCCATCCATTTTACTTTCTTAAGCTCTATTCTGCAATTTTTAGTTCTTATTCATCTAATAGGCTTTCTTCTTTTTTTATAAATTTGATTTTTTCGTTTTAAAAAATGAAAGAGGGGCTAGGGGTGAATTTCATTTTTTTAAACTCTTTATTTATTGAATTTACTGTGGTTTTCTCCAATAATCTTACCATGTTTATTTAGTGTATAAGCACCACTTATTTCCAATCTTCCAACAAAATCTTCTCTGGAATGACTTCCTCCAATCAATTGCTTCTCTCCCAATAATGTCCAAAAAATAACGTAACCATTTTTATCTAAAAATTCAATTAGTGCCTTTTTGTCAATTAGTAGTGCTGATGGAAAACTTTCCTCAAAAACACCTGTCGCAATAGTTATGAGATTGTCCTTTTTGTCATAAAATCTTCCATCAAGATATTTATGATGTAATTTCATTTTATTTACAAGCCATTTACATGGGAGTTTAACAGATACACTACCATTATAAGAACAATCTAAAGTAAATTCATTCAAATAAGAATCGTCAGTAACAACAACTGGAATTTGCAAATTTTTACTTCCTCTTTTTGATTTTGTCCAAATATTATAATCACTTCTTAAATCTTCAAATGCAACAGAATTAGGATATTCACCAAGAAAAACTTCATAAAAATAATTGGATTCTGGCATCCATCTTCCCATAAAGTCTTGTTTTTTTGACCATGTAAAGAAATTTTTAGAATCTTTCTTTTTAATAATGTAACTTTTTATCATATACCAAACTTCTCTAACCGGGATATCGTATTTTTTATGTTCTGGAGGAGTTTTTTCTTCCCATTTTACAAAACCTTCAAGCATTAACCATCCTTTTTTATTGTCATCAACAATCAGGATTATATTTTTGGGATTTGATAAGTCGTTATTTGTTTTCATCCAATCTAAATCTGATTTCTCCTTTTTCCATGCGTCATAGTAACCATGTTTTGATTTCCATTGAGAAAAAGTCACCGAATTGTTTATATGTTCATCGTTTTGTAAAATAAAAGAAGTATCAATATCTCTGATATGAGGTTGCCATGCTCCCTTATATTTTTCATTTGAATTGCTCCAACTATCTCCCTTATATTCAAAATGGTCAGAAACCAATGCCATAAATTCATGGTAAGCAATCCACTGATATTTTTTTCCAATCCTTTCTGCTTTATGTTCAGATCTTTTACTGTTATCGTAACGATTAACCATGTTATCAAATTTTCCAAATAATTTGGGGTCGTATCCCAATTCAACAACACGATTAAAAATCCATCTTTGGGCAATCCTTAAATCAAAACTTTTAGCAGGATTATGTGCCAAATTTAAATTATGATTCAGATATGGGGAAATTTCCTTTTTGAATAGTTTGCCTTTTTTAAGGTTTAAGGATCTTTTAAAAGTCTCCAATGCACTTTTAACCTCATCATCTTTCTTTCGTCCCACCGCTACTTTAAAAGTAAAATCAATTCCAGAAATCTTTTTTGAATCATCTTTATGATTTTTGTAAATAATCGGATTACATTCTTTCCAAAGTTTTTTCTGATGCAAATTTAAGTTATTAATGAAATTTTTGAATAGAGGCTCCCTATCTACAATCTTTTGTCCGAATTTCATCCCACTCCATTCACACATATTATTATTGGTTCCGATAACATATCTCGCAAAATCTCCAAAACCCATAACTGATGACCAAATATCCACGAAACCTCTATCTTTTGTTTTGTCTTTAAAAAAGTCTTCAGGGTAATATTTCTTCTTCAAGTCTTCTTCACTGGGGATTCTTTTAATCCATGTGCTTTTATGGGGTGGAGTAATCTTATTTTCATTTATTTTGAGTATAATGCCCATGTTTAGTGCTACTTCAATAACTCCACGAGCATAATCACGAAGTAGGATATGAACTGGAGGCTTATTATTTTTAAAGACATTTTTATAAATCCATTCAGCAAGAACTTTTAGATTTTCTTTATCTTTTTGATTCCTTAAAGCACAACCATAAGCAACAGCAAAGAGCCTTTCAGTGATATAAGGATCATTTACCCCTTCAAACTGTTCAAGAAGTTTTGGAATCAAGTGGATTCTGTTTTGCAACAAACAAACAATTCCCTTTGTTGCTTTATCTCTCACAACTCTGTTTGGAGTTGTCAGAAACCAAGCAAGAGTAATAGAGGTTAGAAAAATAGAATCATTGCTTATATGTGATTTTTCCTGATCAGACCAAGACCATTGTAAAATCCTATCTACTGCTCCTTGTTTGCCATTCTGATAATGTAGAAAAGTTGACCACCAAGAATCTCTCTTTGGCATTGAAAAATTAGAAAGATGTTGATGTAAGCGTTCAGCATTAAAAGGATGATTCGGAATTGGAGCAACCGATAAAAAGGCATTTAATAGTTGATGATGTCCTGATTCTCTTCTGATAACATTTTGATTTATGATTTTAAGAGTATTTTTTCCGTCTTTTGAAAATGCTTTTGGATTTCTCCAAATAAGACTCTCTACAAATGCTTCTTCTGCTACTTGGGCAAGGTAGTTGTCTTTGATTAGATACGGTGCAACTTCAATAAACTCAATGCCTTTTAATTGTTCAGGGCATTGAATTGTCAAAGCTTCAATGATTCCTCTATTCCAATTCTTTGACAAAAATTTACCGAGTTTTCTCCTTTTTGAAAAAAACTTCTTGGAAGTTTCAAGATTTTTGTTTTGTTTACCAAATTCATCTTCATATTTTTTAAAGATATATCTTCCAATTAAATGGTCGCTGAATTTTTGAAATGGAAACCTAACATCAAAACCATTACCTCTTTCACCTTTTATATATCTTGGCACTTTCATAATGAGCATATTGCTTTCAAGTGCCTGTGCAAATTTTCCAATATTAACTTGTGGATATGCTTTTTTAATAATCTCATTTAATTTTTCTTCTGGTATTCTCTCATCGTTTTGATTAACCATTTCACTGGCTATTTCTTTGATGATTTCGCTCCATATACGATATGCCGGACTATTAAATCTACCTTTTTCAATTTTAAATTCCTTTGCAATAATCTTGGTTGCATTAAGAATAAAAGACTCGAAAATATATGTGGCTCCTTCGTGCCCTCTGAAAATTTGGTTATTATTCTTCTTTCTCTTTTTAAAAGCTTTACAGAACAACAATAAAAATAATGGATTTTGAAACTCCGGCATTAAAAGAGGGATCTCTGGGAGGGGTAGAGAAAATGATTTAAAGAATTTATTTACTGCTTCCCATTCTCTAAAACGAAAACCTTGATGTTCTTCGTGAATAAAAAGTGTCTTTTGTTTTTCTGTTAATACTTCATTTTCAAATCCTGAACGAACACTTACAATCAAAGCTATGTTTGGATATTTTTTTATCTCTTGAATCATATTGTTGAAATTGTTTTTCCAAAAGCCAGAAGAGTGTGAAATGTTTTCATTTAATGCGTCTATTATCAAAAGAGAACGACTTTTTGCCTTCTTCCCAAGATTGTTTAATTTTTTAAGAAAATCTTCTTTAGTTTCTATTGTGTTTTCTATCTCTAACTGCTTTGAAACTTGTGACCAAAAATCCTTATCGTCTGAAAAAAACTCTCCGAATACTAAAAAAGCAGGCAGAATAGCATTTTCGTTTTTTATTCTTTGTTCTACAGCATCACACAATAGATGTGTTTTACCTGTTCCTGCGGAACCAGTTAAGAGTAAGAACGGATGATTTGAAAGTTGTGCTTTTGTACTTGATGATAATTCTTCAAAATAATGAATTAATTCTTGAGTTTTATAGATATGATGTATATCCGAGTTGAATTTTTCAGAAGGTGATTGCTGATAACTACCATCTTTTCTTGGCGGAGTTTTTATGTTTTTTACTTGATCTCTTTCTTTTCTTAGCTTGTCAGTAAATTCCCACAAATTCTCGTGTAAATTTTTAGTTTGCTTTTGGATTTTATCCCATGGAATCTTATTTGTATGGTAGTCTTTTATACCCTCAATAATTTTAAAAAGTGCCTCAATTTCTTTTTTAATTTGGTCATAATTTTTTTGCAATTCATTTTTTTCGTATTTTGAAGTTACATACCTAAAATCACGAAGCAACTCCCCATAATTTTCTCTAATAGTTGTATAAAATTTTTCAGTTTTACTGATTCCATCGAATATTTCAGAAATAGGCAGATTAACATTTAACTCTGGAGTGTATCTTGCTCCAGCTTTTTGTTTAATCTGTGCTAAATGTTTTTCATACCAATCTTTCTTGTTCATAATCATTCTTCACACCCATTAAAATTATAAAGTTATCCATTATTATAAATTATTCGTTTTTGGAACGGAGTGGAGAAAACACACTATTATTCCCCTCTTTGTTTTAGAAAAAATCAAATTTATTCCCTTTTTTAGAAAGCCTATTATTCCTTATCATCTTAGAAAAATATTTTTTGAACTGAGCCTTCGGCTTTTTTTCTTGCAGAAAAAACGTATAACAGCGATTGCGATGTTATGCTCAATTGAGAAAAAGACCAATTTATTCTTCATATTTATCTTTTACTTGACCAGACCACATCATCCATAATGAAGCACTTTTAGTTTCTGTTCTTTCTTTCTGAACAGTATGATACTTAACCACGTTTCTGCTTTTAGTGATTGTTTTTAACTTTTGAACATTTTCGCAAGTTTCTAGTAATTTACTAACATCCCCCCTTAGTAGGGCATCAATATTATTAATACCTCTTTCTATATAATCAATTGGATTAAGGGAGATGTCTCTTTTACACTCTTCAACTGTAAGAGGAACTTGCTCTTGATAAGTTTCAATAGCAGTATATGGTTCTGTGTCAGTATATGCCACTAAAGCAGTATAAGGCATAGGAACGTAGAATATGAAAACTGCTATAACTAAAAGTGCTACTAGAATTATTATTGTTGTGGTTGAATCACCTCTCTTGTTCATAAATACTGGTAAGAAAATAGACTTTAAATATTTTTAGGTCTTTTTCTCAACTTTGCGGTCGCAATCCACCAGAATTTCATAACTGGCGGAGAAACTAACAGGAACCGATGTTAAACAAAATTGCAAATAGGGCTTTAGAAAAGAATATAAAGATTAAAACTATGCTGCTTGATATGGAGTGGAGCAAATCCGTTAAACTAACAGTCTGGTTTGTCGCAATCTTGGTATTCATAGCATTAAGCATTACTAATTTTAGTTGGACCTCACACGTACTTTCTCCCTTAGAAAAGCCTGAATGGGTTAAAACAGGTTGCGAAGAACAGCTTGATGTTCGATATGAGTTCTGTATGATCTATGATCAGATGAATGAAGATATTGATGAATTTAATCGGAACAACAGAAATTACAATTTTATTTCTGCTTGGGCGCTATTATTCGCAGCTGTAATAGCGGTTATGGGTTTTATCGATGAATGGAATAGATAAAAGCCCTATTTGCAACTCAAAAATTTAATCTCCTTTTAGGAGTTAAATTTTTGCTTTTTCTAACGAAAAAGTCTCCTAACAGGCGATCGTGATGTTAAGTTCAATAAAATTTGAGTTCCTTTTTTAGAAATAAGGGGTTCCTCTTCAAGTATGGCGAGAAAACTTTACTTCTTCTTTTTCCAACATAGTAGCTTTTTTTGTATTATACAACTTAGAACAATTATATGAATAATGTAACTAGAAACAATTTGTAATAAACTCAAAATTTTTGAAAATCCTTCAAGTATGTATCCTTGAAATGAATTGTAAAAAATTGAATAGCTAAAATATAAATAATTCCAGACTCCAGTGATATTATTTCCATTATGATCAATTATAGAACTACTTACAAAAATTGGAGCCACCGAGTACAAAAAAGCAAAAGAATAGTTTAGTGACAAAGTGAAAAAAACATAAAAAAATATTGTTCCCTCAATTCTTTCACTATTACTATTCCATAATTTTTTAAAAAGAATAATGGTAAATCCAAACATTATAATTCCTGAAGAGAATAGTAAAATTGATACGGCAACCATCGGTTCATTTACTTTAAGAGCAAGGTTCATTATAGCAAGAACAAATAAACAGATTGCATATCCTATAGCATTATACTTATCCCACTTTGTTTTATTATAATCTGCTTTATATTGGTGGTATCCATAAATGAATTGAATAAAAGACAATATAAAAAGTGATGCAACATTAATTGTTTTTGATCCCTTGAACAGGTTAAAAGTGACCACTAATAAAACTAAAGAAATTAAATATGCCCAAAACCATGGTTTTTTAAATTCATTATTAATATCTTTTTTATCCATCATTTAACAGATTATGCTACAAATATATAAAATATCTTATTTTATCTGTTTAACAACACAATCCATTGATTTTGATACTATTTGTAAAAAGTCTAATTCAATGTAGTTTTCTCGCCATTATCTTCTTGTTATTTATGTAACGCTTCACTCTTTGTCCCACTAACTTATGTAATCGGGAGAGTTTAACAAGGGATCCTGATGTTAAGAAAAGGGGTCTACATTTATTTATTGAGATAAAGATAATCCTGAAATGAAACTAATTAATACGACAAATGCCATTATAAACATAAATAAGGATAATCTACAAATGATTTCCATATTCTTTTTATTTTCAATATTTTTTCCTAAAATAGAGAATAACAACGTTGCGAATAAAAATATAAGCATCACCCCAACAGAATAAAAAGCATTATGAATTAAATTGTTTGGGATTATTTGCTTTTCGTTTACTATTACAAATGTTAATAAAATAAGCACCATTATTATAACAGAATTAGAAAATTGGAAATATTTATCTAGATTATCATTAACTTTATTTGATTTTATAGGTAATAAAATGGTATAGAATATAATTATTAAGGTCGTAGGAATTGCAAAATAATTTCTAAATAAACTATGGTTATAAATAATCACTAAGATCACATATAACAGTAAAAGTATTGTACCTATAATGGCAATTTGTTCTTTTTCTTCCTTCATTTTGATCCTTAGCAACCAATGCAATAAACTGGATTTATAAATGCTAAATAGTATATTAGTATTAATACACCAATTATAATAATAGCCTTGAGAATCCAGGGATTCATTTGTGCTTTTTTCATGCCTACCATATTATTGGTATAAATGAGTCATATTAATAAATTTTTCCTTTTTGTAAGCTTGTTTTGTCATACATTTATTAGTGGATTAAAAAATTCATGTAATCTGGAAAATATTGGGGTTTTTTGCAAGGTTTATTATTAGTAATATTTTTATAGTTTAAAGTAACCTTTATATTATCCGTGTATTATGATGAATGAAATAATTCAGCCCTTTATAAATATAATTTTAAATATTTTAAAGCAGATACATAAAAGTGTTAAGAAAGCTATTTGTGGAACATGCAATGGGCATGGTTATATCAAATGTAAATGTATGAATGTTACAGTGTTAGGGAGTTGTACTCATCCAAAAATACCTAAAAATGTTTGGATTTTCTCACCTTTAATAACTAATAAAGGGAATCCAAGAAAAATTGAAATTAAATGTAGTATTATCTTTATTCCAGAGGAAAAGACTATCAAATCAAAAACTAAAAGTGTTAAAATTCCAGGTTGTGTTACGAATGAAAGATATTCAGATTTAATAAAACTAGAGATTAAGGATTTAAGAAGATTTGAGAAAAAGCTCGAACGAACATTAAATGATTCTGATTTTTATCCAAAAACTGAAATAGTGAACTTAAAACCTTTAATTAATTGTGAATTTTGTAAAGGAAAAGGAAAAATCAAATGTCCATCTTGCAAAGGAAGAAGAATTTTATTTCATAAAAAATCACTGATAAGATGCATATAACATTAAAGTAGTAGGAGGTATTTTTGTTTTTTTGTTGTTTTTCTTTAGTCATTTTTTACACCACACATCCCCCATACAGATTATTATAAAAACTTTACTAAACAATCTGATTCTTTGGTGAATATATCTTGGCATTCATATAGGAAAAGTTTTTATATTCTAATCCTCAGGATAGGTATATGCCAAGTAATAAAATTCATTGTGCATTAAGTAAGAAAAGAACTGGATTTAATTTTAAAGAGCTTCATCAGTGGATTGATAAAGATGAGAAAAAATTAGGTATTGACCACAGACTTAACAGGCACGCTTTCAACAAAGAAGAAAGTAATATTATTAAGAAATATTGGGAGAAAAAGAAAGGAAAAGGTTGGGGGGAAAAAGCTGTTGTTGAATGGTTATTTCATATAGCTATAGATAATCTAGAAACAGCATTTAAAGAAGCAAATAAAGCCTATAGAAAAAATCATGTATACAATTATTTCAAATTTGGTTTAATACCTGATTCTAAGTATATATTCTGGCATTTTGGTAGATTTAGCGAAGAAAAATTGGAAAAAGAATTTAATGAGGATATATAAACTGAAGAGATCAACTGACACTAGGTCAAAATCAGTTTAATCCTTATAGCAAAACCAAAAAAATAATTACTAATAAACTTATATGCTTAAATCAGTCTCAAGAAAACTTTTTTATCAATTTTTCTTGGTGGAAGAATTCTTTATATTTTTAAATACTTGGAATATTTTATTGAATAATAATCTATCTATGTTTTTACCTTTGTTAGTATAATCCATTATTAGTCCTAATCCCTTACTTTTATTAAATATGCCTAAGAAAGTACTTAATAATGAAATTGAGAATAAAAGTCCAAAAATGCCTATACCCACAAAAAAAGTATTACTATTATTTAATATGTCTATTTTATCTGTTGAAGGACCAATTTTTATAATAAAACTTCCAATTTTAAAAATAAAGAAAGTTAATAAAATATTACAAATTGTGTGTATATACCATTTATTTTTACCAACAATTAGTTTTATTCTAATATAAAAACTTAATTCCATTATTATCCAACCAACACTAAACCAAAAAACATAAGAAAGAAGTCCTACAAAAACTATAGGATGGATTAAGTAAACAAGAACAGTAAATAATAAAGCAATAGTTGATATAAAAACTAAAGAAAAAAGGAGAATTGGATTTCCTCTTAACTCTACAAACTTAATAAATGTCCATACTATTAAAAGGCAAAGAAAGAGAATTATTGAAAAAAATATTAATACTTCTATTCCCAAAAAGACTAATTTAGCAAGACCAGATAATTCCATTTGTGAAATAAAAGTAAAAAACACTATTAAGAGACCTAATGGTAAAAACAGATATTTACTTTCATTAATATAATCTTGAAATTTTATAATAGAATTTTTTATTCCCATTTTTTTACATCATAAATTAACTTTTTAATCTCGTATTTTGCTTTTTTTAACAGGGGGATATATAAAACTTTCTTTTTTAGTTTATTTATAACAATTTGTGTGTAAGATTTGGTTTTGAGTGAGGCCCAACAAAAGAAATGAAAGAGCTAAGAAGCAAAGTAAGCCAAACCCCTCGAAAATACATAATGAGCATATTAAAGGACATAGAGTAAAGAGAGAAATCCCAAATATAAATCTTTTTTGTACCAAAAACATCTTCTTGTTTTTTAGTAATTTATATATTGTATAAGAAATGGGAGACACTGTCTCCCAAATGTTCTATGCACTGAAAAAGACAATGTTCAGGTTAAGTATGCAACATCAAACATATCAAACAATATAAGTTATACTTACCTTCAAAAGAAGAATTGGAAAACGAACTGAGAAAGCTGTTATGAAACAAAATCTATTTTGGGCATGGTTTCATATTTTGAACCTGTAAACCCATTTTAATTTACTATCTGGAACCATTTTTTTAATGTTTTCTTCAAGTTCTTTTTTGTTGGGAGCAGAAGCAATAATACTAAAACCTAATGCTGCAAAATGCCCTTTAATCCCTTTTGCCTTAAAATTCTTCTTGATATCCTTTGATATTATCCTTGCTTCTTCCTGTTGGTAAACTGCTTCTGATTCAGGTGATTTGCTTCTCAGTTCTTCTATCTCGTCAAAATACCTATCTCTGTTGTTCTGGCTTTTCATATAGAACCTAAGCATATCCTCATCAGAGTTTTCTTTTTCAACAACAAGCTTTTCAAAAGAAATGATCACACCATATTTTTGTATGGCTGTTTCTGATTCAGCCTTTAATGAAGATTTCATTCCTCCGCCAAAAGTTATCTGATAAGGAAAAAATATTCCATCATAAACCATGTTGTCTTTGAATTGAAGCAACCTAACATCTACTACAATTGGACAGCGCCCACCAAGCATTTCTTTAAAAGAGTCAGTTATGCCTTTTACACCATAAACTTTATTTTCTTCTGGATCCAGAAACAAGGCATATTCTTTCTCATATTTTACAATAAAAAATTTCCCTTCCAATGATTTTTTCCATGAATCAATTATATTTATCTCATCTGAAGAAATGTTATCTGGATTTTTGCTAATATACTCATCAATTATCCCATTATCAGAAAAAACTTTTTCTCTTATGGGGATAGTCTTTTTAACGTCATTATTGTGAAATTCATTCAATGTATTGCAATTCTTAATTACATTGAGATCCTTATTCGCAAAAAATAATAAGGAATCCATCAGCTTATGAAACAATCTTGCATTATTCTCTGAAAGCTTATCCATTTTATTTACCTCATTTTCCAATTACATTATTGTTATAACTTTTCCATCCTGCCTCACAACAAGATCACTTTTTTTATAACACTCATAAAGGAATATCCCTCTTTTATTGGCTTATTGGGTTCAGGAAAATACTGCTCAAGCACTGCCAAGTCAATCACTAGAACACACCTTCCCCGTAATTATTCAGCTTGTCCATCACATCTTCTTCAAAAGATTTTTTTGAAATATTTAGGATTCTAAACTCCCGCTCCCATGAAAAATAATCTTCAAACCTTCCTTTATGCCTGAATAGCGGCTCAATCTCGTTTTGGATTGCGATTTTTAAAAGCTCAAAATATAATTTATACTCTAATGGATTTTTTCTTTTAAAATCATTAAAAGATATTTTTTTGCCATTTTCTCTAACAGTATTTATCTGGATGTCAAAAATAAAATTAGGCGAATTATTGAATTGGTTATATGAGAAAAGGATTTTATAGTTTTCAAATGAATAGATTCCATTTTTCCTTTGAAATTTTTGTATTTCTATAAGATTATCTGATTTATGCGCTGTTTGGTTTCTTAATCTGATTAAGTAATTAATAAATTCTTCATAGCTCTGGCTGCCTTTAAGTTTTCTTAACCTATTCTTTGCTCCCAAAGAGATGGTTATTGTTGATTTTATTCTGTCTAGTTCTGACTTCATTTTTTAACAATGCTTTCAATTATAGTAATGCAATGCATTATTATATATAAATCTTTCGTTTTTGTTTTAATTGTAAATTTTATTTTAAAACCTTAATCAAGATCCTCTTTCTTAAATTTTACTTTTAAGAGGTATACTCCTTTTTCTTTACATTTTCTTGCTTCTAAAATCTTTATTTCTCCTGAAAAATCAGGATCTTCGCAATAACCATGCTTAGTCTGGCATTGAATAATAAAACTAACGCTTCCAGAACAGGTTGAACTGCTGAATGAATCAATGCTAATTATATCTATCTCCTCCAAATTAAGGATAATATCTTCATCTTTGAGAGATTTATCTTTATTTTTCATTTTCTTTCCCCCTCCTGTTATAATCTCTTATTAACTCAATAATTTTCTTTGAAATTTTTTCTTAGACTGCTTATTTCCTGAATTGTAATTCTTTTGATATAAGCTCTTAGCTCTGCATTGAATCTTTGTGCTGTTTTTATTCTTTCACTGCACTTATCTTTATTTACTGGCTCTGTACCCCCTATTGAAATATAATACTGATTATCTATTCTGTCTTTTTTGAATTCTGAAAATATTGAGTAAATCTCTTCAAGCTTGAAGAGCTCTTTTATTAGTATTATTGCTCCTGAATGGTTTTCGCATTTTATCCCGCATTTAAAGAATAAAGACATTACTGTGTTGTATATTGAATAGTATGCTTCTGACACTGCGTTTTCATAAATTCCTGCACCATATGCTAAATTTGCAACCTGAATGCACTTGTCGCTTTTAATCAGGTAAGATTCTGATATCTCTTCAGAGGGCTCTACAATCTTTAAAGAATCTTCTTTTTTCAGCTTATTCAAAAAACCTGATTTTTTCATAATATTCTTCTCCGCCTCTGATGATCACATGGTTCTTGATTATTTCCCTTACCAATAAATCATCTGGGTTAAACTCTCCAATCTTCACGCTTATTAAATCATATATTTTCTGGATTTCTTCTTTTATTTTTTGGCTTGTTGTTTCAATGTATATATCAATATCACTGTCCTTCTTAGGAAT
>CAYWLA010000008.1:0-23764 GCA_964458955.1 uncultured Methanosarcinales archaeon | reverse complement strand
ATAGAATTACTTTCTTGCTTTTTCTACTTTGCCATGTAGTAGAGCATCTAATGACTGGTCATTGACTTTTTTTACGCACCATCTGACTCCGCCGATATCTCCCTTTGCCCGGCCCATCTTTCCGCCTATGCACTCTATCATGACTTCATCATGCTCATCAACAAGTTTTGTTGCACCATCGCCTGGCAGAAATGCAGTTACCTGCTTTCCATTCTTTATCAGCTGGACCCTTACGCATTTTCTCATTGCAGAGTTTGGCTGTTTTGCCTCTAACTGAACCTTTTCCAAAACAATTCCCTTTGCTTGTGATGATCCTCCTAATGGATCTGATTTTTTCTTGAGGTTGAGAGTCCTGCGGGTATATTTCTTGCTGTTCCACCTAAACGTATGCCTTCTCTTCTTGAGCTTTTTTCCAGCATTTATTCCAGATGATTTCTTTCCCATTTTTAGATAACCTTTATTTCGTTTATATCAAAATACCTTTTGACAGTCTCTTCATAATTTCTTAGGTTTTGCCCGTTTCTTCCTATTAAGA
The DNA here is from genome assembly GCA_964458955.1 of uncultured Methanosarcinales archaeon. Lineage (GTDB taxonomy): Archaea > Nanobdellota > Nanobdellia > Woesearchaeales > CG1-02-33-12 > CG1-02-33-12. Next base: position 23,229 of record CAYWLA010000008.1, on the reverse strand, counting down.
GGCCTTTTGTTTTTGTATCTGGCCCAACGATTGTAACAACCTTATCATCAACTTTTATTTCCTTTCCAATTAAAGGGCGGATGATATTTGCAACAAACATCTCAAGATAGGGGTTGAATTCTACTATTTTAATCTTTCTATTTAATTTTTCTTTAATCTTTTTTACATTAACTCCTTTTTTTCCAATTGCCTTTGCTATCTGGTTTTCTTCAACCACAAAAACCAAGAGCGAATTTTTATCAACAAAGCAGTCCTTTAGCCTTGCCCTTGTCAGGTTCTCAAAAAAAGACATAAACTTCATAAGATTTAGGTCATACTTTATCTTCATTGTTATTCCTTTAATACACCAAGCATAGAGATAGAATATTGCTTTTTGCAGGTTACACCTAATTCATCATTTGGCTGATCTAAAATTATAACAGGAATTTTTAAGAGCTTGGAATAATATTCCAGATCCTTTTTTGAAATTGCATTGCAGTTTGATGCAACATAAATTTTTTCAAGCTTATTAAGCTTTAAATTCTTCATTACAACCTTTGTTCCAATAATAATCTTCCTTGTTTTTAAGTCTTTTTTTATATCGCTTAATAATTGTTTTTTAGCCATTTTAACTCCTCTTAACCTTTGTTATCAAGCCAGGCAATCCTGTTCCAACAGGAACTGGCTGATTGAGCATAACATTTTCAACAACTGAGTTAAGGTTATCTATTTCTCCAATAAGGCTTGCATTAAAAATGTGTTTTATTGGTGTCTCAAAAGATGCCCTTGCAAGAACGCTTGATTTTTCCTTTACAACACCATACCTTGTTACCCCTTTTATTGTTCCTGTGGCGCACATTGTATCAGCGACGAGCATAAGATGCCTTATATCAACATTCAAGCCCTGGTTTTCTATAACCTTATAAACCTCATTTATTATTACCTGCCTTGCTGCTTCCACACCAAGAATACTTGCTATCTCAAATACACTATTTGAGATTGTCCTTGTTTTATCAACAAAGTCAAGCTCTAAAATCTTTTTAAGATTTGTTCCTGCTGTTATTATTAAAAATTCATCGCCTTTCTTAATTGGCAGCACTTGTGTAATGCCTTTTATTCCCTGCACATAGATTTCCTTAATTTTCTCTTTGGTTTTAAACAGCTGGTTAAGCTCTTTTTCCTTTTCATTAAGTTTTAATGTAATAACATCTCCTTTTTTTGAAAGAGCAAGTTCCTTAAAATTAGCCTTTATGCTTTTTTGAATTTCTGGGTAATCAATGCTAATCTCCTGCATCTTTTTTTCATCAAACTTTATATCAATTTTTGATTCAGCTATATCAACAACAAATTCAGAAACAATTTCCTTAAGTGTTGTTTCCTTTATTGATAAAGCCAGTTTCTTTATATCCTTGCCCTGATTATATGGTTTTTTTAAATAAATCTCTGTCATTGGTGTGCTTATATTTTTTTTGCCATCAAGTATCTCAATGATTCTTGGAAGACCCATTGTAACATTCATCTCTGCAACACCTGCAAAGTGGAAGGTATTTAAAGTCATCTGGGTTCCAGGCTCACCAATAGATTCTGCAGCAACAAGCCCTACAGACTCCCCTGGCTGAACCAGCATTTTATTATATTGTATCACTGTTTCTTCGAGGATTTTCTTCAACGTTGCCTCGCTTATTTTTTTAGGCAGTTTTTCTTTAAGGTCATTTATTACCTTTAAAGGCAGCTCTCCTTCATATTTTTTAAGTAAATTATTCATCAAATTTCACCAATTATTCTATTACGGACTTAATTATATTTTTAACATTAAGTATTCCGCCATCAGACTTTGAAACATCTATTCTATCTTCTCCATAATCAAACTGTATAATTTTTCTGCTTGAATCCCTGACAGTATTGTCATATTCAATTTTCAAATCCTGCAATGCATTTGCTAATCTTCTATATAAATAACCTGATTTGGGTGTTCTCAGTGCAGTATCCATAAGACTGTCTCTTCCAGTCATAGATGCAAAGAAGAATTCCCTTGGGTTTAGTCCTTTCTTGAACCCATCTGCTATGAAACCATGTGCTTCAGGACCAAGATCTCCTTTTTTGAAGCATGATAACGTTCTTTCATTATAGCCCTTTTCTATTCTTTTGCCCCTCATAGCCTGCTGGCCAACACAGGCAGCCATTTGTGCCAGGTTAAGCAGATTTCCTCTTGCTCCCGAATCTGCCATTATCATCATATGTGTTTCCTTATTTGAATAATCAGAAACAATCTCTCCTGTTTCATTTCTTGCTTTGTTTAATAATTCCAATATCTTCAGTTCAAGTGTTTCCTTTAATGTCCTGCCTGGGAATGCCTGCAATGTACCATCATGATATCCCTGGGTTAATACCTTAACATCTTCCCTTGCTTTTGCAAGAGTATTATTTATTTTGTTTATTGCTTCTTGTGGAAGGTCAGCATCTGATATTCCTATTGTAAATCCCCTTTTAATCAGGACTGCTGTGCCTAACCTGAATATTGCTTCTATTATTTTTATTGCCTCTGCTTCCCCATACTTTTTGTGTATGTTTCTCAGCATAAGGCCCTTTCCTCCTCCAATGTTTGCACTGTCTATAACACCCTCTATCAGTTTTCCATTCTTAATTATCACTGTCTCCCCAGGTTTTGATTTTCCTATAAAATTAAAGTCAGGAGGCATCAGGATGCTGAATACCTCTTTTCCGCTTATAATATCTTTTTTACTTAATGTGGAGAAGTCTGTTATTCCTGCAGATAACAAAAGGTCAATAGCATCCCTCCTTGAATATTTGCCTTCTTTGGTAAGCAGGTAATTTCCTGAGATTGCATCTTGTATTGCTCCAATAATGCTTAATCCGTATCTTGGAGATATAAGCTGCGTCTGTACCATCATAAGGATTTCAGCTTCTGCCCTTGCCTCTTCTGTCTGTGGAATATGCAAATTCATTTCATCTCCATCATAATCTGCATTATATGGGTGAGCAACTGTAGGATTAATCCTGAATGTTTTTCCTGGAAGAACTCTAACCTTATGGCACATCATAGACATTCTGTGCAAAGATGGCTGCCTGTTGAATATTGCTATATCACCATCAATTAAATGCCTTTCAACTACATACCCTAAATTAATTTCTTCAATTAATTGTTCCCTTGTTTCATCAGTTATCTTCTTCTTCTTACCATCAGGTCTTGCTATATAATTAGCCCCGGGGTAATTGTTCGGACCAATTTTAACAAATCCCTTAAGATATTCCATGTTCCATTCATTAACCCTTTCAGGAATAGTAAGCTTCATTGCTATAACTTTTGGTACACCCACTTCATTTAAGCTAAGCATTGGATCAGGGCTTATGACAGTTCTTGCTGAAAAGTTAGTTCTTTTGCCAGCTAGGTTGTGCCTTATTCTGCCCTCTTTACTTTTTATTCTCTCTGTTATTGTCTTTAATGGGTCGCCTGAACGATGCCTTGCAGGCGGAAGCTGGGCAATGTTATTATCAAAGAATGTTGTAATATGATATTGCAATAAATCCCATAAATCTTCTATGATAATCTCGGGTGCTCCTGCATTTATATTTTCAAACAGCCTTTGATTTATTCTAACAATATCTCCTAACTTATGAGTTAAATCATCCTCGCTCCTTTCACCGCTTTCCAAGGTTATAGAAGGCCTCATTGTAACAGGAGGTATAGAAAGAATTGTCAAGACCATCCACTCAGGCCTTACTGCTTTGGGGTTTAAGCCAAATACTTCACAATCATCATCAGTTATCTTTTCAAGCCTGGTTCTTACTTCTATAGGAGATATCCTTTTTTCATTCTCAAGAAAGGTTGTTGGCTTTTCCAAAGTAATTTTTTGCTGCCTGTTTTTGCAGTAAGGGCATTTATTTATTGTTTTAAGATTTTTGATTATGTCTTTAATTTTTATTCTCCTTTCTTCCGGGCTTGATTCATCTTCGATGCTTTTTAACTCACCCATATAATCCTGAATTTTATTCTGTGGGATAAGTATTCTTCCGCATTCCCTGCATGTGCATCTCAATAAGTCATATATCACATTAATAAACTTGATGTGCATTACTGGCCTTGCTAAAGATATATAGCCAAAGTGGCCAGAGCATTCCTTAAGTTTTGCGCCGCATGTTTTGCATCTAAGACCCGGATCTATAACACCTAACCTTGAGTCCATTAAGCCGCCATCAACTGGATAGCCTTCCTTATCATAAAGCTCAGGAGTCACTATTTTGGCAGAAGCCATTTTCTTGACTATTATTGGGCTCAAAATACTAAAAGCAATACTTTCAACCTTTTTAAAAACTGTAATTTCGTTATCTTCCATTTTCAGTATTTATTTTTTAATATTAGTTTTGGATGTATTGTTAATGATTTTAGCTCATCAAGCAACAGCTTGAAAGCATAACTTATTTCAATAAAATTTATTTCCGCATTATCGCCGCATACTTGGCAATATAGCCTATTCTTAAATGTATCGTGTACTGCCACCATTCCGCACTCTTCACAAATCGGAACTATTGTTCTGTCTGCATCAAACCTTTCCTTTAACAATAGGGATGCACCATGAGCAACAAATGTATCTTTTTCCATTTCTCCTAAACGAAGGCCACCCTCTTTTGCCCTGCCCTCTGTTGGCTGCCTTGTCAAAAGTTGTATTGGGCCCCTTGCCCTTGCATGTATCTTATTAGCGACCATGTGCCTTAATTTCATATAATAAATATTTCCAATGTAAATCTTTGCTTCCAGCTGCTCTCCTGTGGTGCCATTATACATTGTTTCAACACCATTCTCCCTGAATCCTAATGATAATAGCTCTTTTCTTAGCAGTGCCTCTGGCTCAACATCAAATAATGTTCCATCTATATACCTTGAGGATAATGCGCCAACCTTCCCGCCAACCAATTCTATAAGATGCGAGATAGTCATTCTTGATGGGATACCATGTGGTGAGAATATGAGGTCTGGCGTAATTCCAGATGCTGTGAAAGGCATGTCTGCTTGGTCAACTATCAATCCAACAACACCCTTCTGTCCGTGCCTTGATGTAAATTTATCACCTATTTCCGGAATTTTTTGATCCCTTATTTTTACCTGAATCAACTTGTTTCCCTCACTGTTTTCTGTTATTAAAACAAAATCAATAATTCCTTCTTCTCCATGTTTTAATCCCTTAGAACTTTCACGCCTGCTGCTTGGCGCAAAATTATATTGATCCATAGAGCTTAAAAATCTTGGTGGGCTTGTTTTGCCTATGATAACATCCCCTTCTGCAACATTTGCTTCCTGGAAGATAATGCCATCTTTTTCCAATAATCTATAATCCTTTTCACTCTTATACCCTTTTACATCTTTATCAGGTATGGATATTTCGTCAGTCAGGCCGCCAGAGTATCTCAGCTCTTCAGCTATTAATGGCCTATAATATGTTGATCTTCCAAGTCCGCGATCAATTGAAGCCCTGTTTAAAACTACTGCATCATCAACATTATATCCTTTGTAACTCATAATTGCAACTACCATATTTTGTCCTGAAGGATGATTATTATAATTAGAAATGTCATGCATGACAGTCTGAACTAAGGGTATCTGTGGGTAATGCAATATATTAATGTCCATATCAATCCTTATTGGAAAATTTGTTGCATACATTCCAAGTGCCTGCTTCTGATTTTTAGAGCCAATGCTTATTCTTGCACCTGGGCTGAAATTTGCATAAGGCACTAATGAGGTGCATAAACCAACCATTGCCATTGGTGCAACTTCCAGATGTGTATGCTCTTTTGTTAGTTCTTCTTTTGAGAATGCAACAAAGGCATTTTCCTCTTCAGCAGCATCAAGATATTCAATAACGCCTTGCTTTACAAGGTCAGAGAATAAAATTTCATTATTTTGCAATTTTTTAATATGATCTTCTGTTAAAAGGGGTTGTCCATTCTTTACAACAATCAATGGTCTTCTAAGCCTTCCCTTGTCATCATTCATTTGAATATTGCCTGCTTTTTTATCATAATATACATTCAAATTATCTAAAACATTTCCTTTTATTCTTCCCTCTCTTATTTTATTAACAAAGTCGTCAGGATTTTCTACTGTTCCAATAAATTTTCCATTTAGATATGCTTCGCTCATTTTACTTTAATACCTTTAGGCCAAAGCCTTTTAATGATTTTATTGTTTCTTCCTCTTTAATAATAGGTGTAGGTGAAATACTTGAAAGTAATGCAAGATTTTTCTTAAGCCCTATATTTGTTCCTTCAGGGGTTTCAACAGGACACAGTCTTCCAAGATGAGTACTATGAAGTTCTCTTGCCTCAAAATTTTCCTGTGTTGCTGACAATGGGCTTACAACTCTCTGCAGGTGCGACATCATATCAAGGAAATTAAGGCGCTGTATTCTCTGGCTTACACCCTTTCTTCCTCCAACCCAATGGCCAGTTGCCATTGATGAATAAATCCTTGATGTTAACAGCTTTTCTCTTATAATAACCTTTACAGATGGGAATTTACCTCTTTTTACAATTCTTTGAAAGTTATACAATAGGTCATTTACTAATATGCCAAAATTAACTCTTATCAAATCTGCCAAAAGATCGCCACTCATCTTAATTTTTTTGTTCATGTAATGATCTTTATCATCAACGTTCATTTCTCCTCTTGAAACAAGTATAAATTTCTTTATTAGCTTGCATAAATTATGTGCTTTTTGAAGCCTATCTTTTTTATCAATGCTTATATGAGGCATGAGATATTTGTCTATAATTTCCTGTGTTCTCTCAATCCTTATCTCTTTTGATTGTGTTATACCAGACTTTTTTGCAATATAATCAATTGCATCTTCCTGTGTTTTTATGTCAACACACTCATACAGATTTATAAACATTTCATCATAGTTATCTTCTGAAACAGCCCTCATTATTTCTTCATCTTTCATGAGGCCCAATGCCTTGATTGCAATAACAACAGGTATTCTTTTGATTCTTGTAAAACTTAAATATACTATTCCATCTTTCATCTTCTCCATGGTGTGAGGTATCTTGAAAGAGCCCCTTTCTGAAAAAAGTTTTCCAACATATTGACTAGGCCCTGTTTTTGTTTTTTCAACCAAGAACCTGTTTGCAGCAAGATCTTCTATGTTAACAAGCACTTTCTCGCTCCCATTTATTATAAAATATCCGCCGGGGTCATCAGGATCTTCTCCTTTCTCTATTAATCTATCTCTGTCTAGTTTATTAAGATGGCAGTATTTTGACCTAAGCATGATTGGAAGATTGCCAATCTGCGCTTTATTTACAGTTTCCCTTTTTTGCCCGTTAACGTGCGCAGATACATCAACAAAAATAGGAGCAGCATATGTCATCTTCCTAAGCCTTGCTTCTGATGGGAATATATTTCTTTTTGAGCCGTCTGCTTCAATTATTGTTGGCTCTTCAATCCATATCCTATCAAACCTTATTTTATATGTATCAACATTAGGAGGTATAATTGTTGGCTCAACTTCCTTGTTTTCATCAATAATTTTTTGCAGCTCAAATTCAACAAAATTATCAAAAGATCCAATATTAGACATGATAATGCTATTTTCCTGAAAGTATTTTTGTATCAACACTTTTGATGTTTTATTCATTTGTAACGACCCTATAATATATAGCTGTGCCTGCTGTTGGGCTATTCCTTATTATTTTTATAACATCGCCTGATTTTACACTCAGTTTTTCAATTGCAGAATCTGTTAATAATATTCTTGGTAAGTCATTCAATGCAATCTTGTATTTTTCAAGCAATTCCTGAATTTCCTGTTTGGTTAATTTAGAATGTTCGGGGACAAGTATATGCTTTTTGATATCTATGTTCTTCATCTTTATCCTCATTTCAAGTGTTATTATGGGCCGGACGAGATTCGGACTCGCGACCACCTGATTAAAAGTCAGATGCTCTACCAGGCTGAGCTACCGGCCCAAGTGCTAAAATCAGAATCAAGTTCTGATTTAAGCAACGCCCTGGCCGGGATTTTCAGTATTATACACCTTTGAACCCGAGTCGAAGCCTCGACAGGGCTTCATGATAGCCGAACTACACCACCAGGGCATTATAGTTCTTAATAAATGGTATAAGCTATTCTTGAATCTTAAAAAGCCTTATTTGGCCCGCAAAAGACTAAAGAAAGATTATCCCATCATTAGTTTCTGTCTTTTTTTCAATTTATAAAGCTTTCGTAGAAATTTGATAATTTTGCTTTGTTACCTGTTAAGAGAAATCATAATTTTTTATATTTTTTTTGTTAATTCCTTTTACTTAAAATAATGAAGGAATGAAAATAATGATAACAGAACGGCCAGACAACGAAAGAGATAGAGAAATAGTAAAGTGTTTGGAAATAATATGCCCTGCATGTAACAAACAAATTTACTTCAGGCTTTTTATGCTGGATTATTGTACATCCTTTTATTGTGCTTATTGCGGTAATCGCTTTGATGCAGATGAAATTATCAAGTCAGTAGAAAAAAGTTTAATTTAGTTCTTGCTCAGTCTGTTTACAAAGTAGATAATCAAGCCGAATAAGAATACAAGCAATGCAAAGCCAACAATACTTCTTGATTCCATATAATTAATTGTAGCAGCGAATGCGGTTATCACAACACCAAAGAATAATCCAAAGATGATACTTTTGTCAAATTTCATCAGCATGAACAATGTGGCAATGATGTTTATAATCATAATTACAATAAACTTCCAGCCGTCATATTTTGTTCTTTGCTCACTATAATTTTCTTCGCACTCCTGCATATCCTGATTATATTCATCTATTTGTGGTTCAGTCATATTTCTTTCAACAGGATAAAACTTATAGCACACATTTCTTGGTGTTACAGGGAAGAAAGTGTTTACGGCCATAAAGACCATAGGTATGTAAATTAAACAAATAGCAATTGCAAATACAATCTTTTTCCAGTCCATGATAATTTCATAGGTTAAAGTAATATATAAAGGTTGTTGTTTGAGTTGTTTTGGTGGCTTTGTTTAAGGCATTTCTGAAAGATAAGAAAAAACATCCCCGCTGCCAGATTCGAACCAGCAACCTTTCGGTAACAGCTGTCTGCATTTCATCCATTCTCCTTTGAGATAGTCGGGCAGAATCTACAGCCGAACGCTCTAGCCGTTGAGCTAAGCGGGGATTAAAGAAGAGAAAATTATTTTATTTATATAGCTTTTGTTTTCAAATCAAAAAAAGAACTATTTAATAGAAAGGCTTACCCCATTTGAGTGTGTAATTGTATCTTTTCCTTTTTCATTCTCATACTTGATAACTGCAGGTGGCAGTTTAAACCCTCCAAGTATGCTTAACTTTGATTTTATTTTGTAGGTTATTATCCTTTCCTCATATTTTTCAAGAAATTCTATATTCCACTTAATAATATTGCTGCTTTTCTCGTGCGATATAATCTTATCTGGCTTAAGAGTCCCTATCTGGAATTCTTTTTCTATATCTGCAATATTTGGAACGCGATCAACTATTACAACATTCTTAATTACCTTTGATGTTATGTTCTTTACATTCATCATAATCTTCATATTGATTATCCCACCATCTTTTGTATTCAAGACCATTGCCTGTTTTTTTACTACTATTGGGCTTCTGAATACATAATATAATATTGTCAAAATTATTGCAATAATTATAATAATAACCAATGGCCTAAAATTTCTAACAACAATTATTTCTGTTTTTGCACCTGGCTTTAACTCAACATCCAATGCCCTGTATCTTTTTCCGCCCTCTTTCAAAACATATGTTTTTGGATTTGTTGATGTTACAATGTCTTTAAAGAATCCCATCTCTATCTTGAGAGTTTCCTGCTTTCTTATATTTCCGTCATTTGTGTAAGTTATCTTTTTCTCTGTTTTGAGGAATGATTTTATTGATTCTGATGATTCTGTAATGTCTGAGTAAGCTATTATCTCAATTGGTATATCTTCTATAGTTCTTATGCTGTTTCCATCAACATAAAGATTGAATGTTACTGTATCTTTTTTTGGCGGTTCAAGAGGGTCAAGAGAATACGTTACAATAATAGTTTTTTCTTCTAACGGCCCAATAGAGGTTATTACCTCTTTGTTTATAACAATGCTTGACAGCTTTATTTTCATCTCTGTGATATTAAGATTATTTCTATTTCTCAAGTCAATTGTTATTCTGATAACCTCTCTGGAATCTACCTTTTCAGGAATACTGACCTCTGCTGTTACTGTTGGTGGATATTCTCCTGCAAGCTTACCTGATTTTAAATAAATTGGAGCATATATCTTTTCTGACAGGTTTGTTTTAAGTGATTTTACTATAACTGGAATTCTGTATAAGCTAGACGGTATTTCAGAAACAGCCATTATCAAAACCTTTATTTTTTTGGTTTCACCTTTATTTATTGTTAAGTAAGAATCTTTTGGCGGAATTATTTGAATGCTCCACTTTGGATTGATTCCAAAGCTTATTTTAAATTGGTCATTAAAACCCTGATTGTTTGTTATGGAAACATAGAATTCTGCTGGCTCCATGTAAACTACTTTATCCTTAACAGCCTCATAATTCACTGAAAATTCTGATAATGCAGAGGCAATTGATATAGTTAACATAGATACAACAACTAACAAGAAAAATGCTCTTTTATGCCAATTCATTCACTACCACCAATTATTTATTAAATAGGGCATTTATATATAAATGTTTCTAAAGTTTAGGGTAAATTTTAAATATATGTTTTATTTACATATGTAAAAATGCCCTTTAATCCGCTTAACTTCTTTTTATCAAGTCCAAAATGCCCCTCTTGCGGCACCCAAATATACTGGGGCCACACCACGCACTATAATAAAGAAACAAATTCTGAAATATGCAATTCCTGCGGCATAGTTTTAAGCAAAGAATAAAAAATTAATCAATCAAATGCTCTTCCTCAACCTTTGAAAAATATGTAATTATTATTGTAGCTGCTCCTAATATGATAAAAGTGTACATCAGAGACCATTCTACTAGCAATGCAATTATTGGGTATATAATCATTCTTGAAAACCTTTTTAGCATCATAATGGATGAGATTACTGTGGCCCTGTTATGGCTTTCAATATATTTGTTCATATAGCTTGCAAATAGTCTTTGCCTTGAAAGCCCAAACCCAGCAATAATTGTTATAGAAATTATTGCAAGTATTGGCTCTTTAGACAATCCCAATACTATAAAAAATATTCCTGTTATTATTGCACTAAAGAGCAAATATCTTTTTTTTGACTTTAACAGTTTTTCAAGTCCTGAAAAATTTTGCATAACCGCTACTTGGGCTCCTGCAATTATAGCATGAACAAACCCAAAAAATGCAATAGGAATTCCTAATTCAATAAGTTTTAACTGGTATGTCCAGATAACAAAAAAAGCCATTACTGTGACACTTATACTATCAAATGTAAGAATCTTCAATATCTTATGTGCTTTTAGGTATTTTACTCCCCCAATCATTATATTCAAATATCTTTTTGATTCAATTTTTCTCTTTGTTTTTGGTTCTTTTAATGTCAATCCAATAATTAATGCAAGAACTGAAGGAATAACAACAGCACCCATTGCCCACCTCACTCCAAAATATCCTGCAATTAGGCTTCCAATTGGAGCAGAAATTGCAATTGCTGCAACCTGATAACTTGAGATATTTGCAAATATTTTTTTAGATTTATGCTCCTTACCTATCTTTTTCAGGCTGTCATAAATAAGAGCATCATCTGATCCTGACATTAATGCCAATGACATTGCAAATAAAAATTCAGCTAATAAAAATATGTAAATATTAGGGTATATTATATATGCCAAAGCAGCAAGACCTGTAAACAAGGCGCCAAGTACAAGTGATGTTTTTCTCCCGAAATAATCTGCAATAGTTCCTGTAGGTATTTCTAATATGAATGACCAGAATGCAAACCATGACTGCAACAGCATTACTTTTGTGAATGAGATATTTCCATAATCTAAGAAAAAAGGTATCAATACAGCTGAAAAAAAGTGCATGCTAATTAAAAATCTAAATGCATACATCTTCCATATGTTTGACTTAAAACTCATCCTTTTCTCCTGTTTATTATTGTAAGTGCACTTATTAAAATGAATAGGTTAATTGTTAATATAACTGCTGATATCAAAAATGCAGACTTTAGGCTATATGCATCTATAATCCATCCAAGGAATGGAGCCATTGCTGTTGCAAACAATTGTGTTACAAGAGTACCCAAGGATAATACTGTAGCGCGGTGATGTGATTCAATATGCTTATTCATATAGTCAGATAAAACAGGCTCAAATATTCCTCCCCTAAAAAATATTATTATTGGGAATATGACTCCAACTATTAAAAATTCCCGGGTCATTCCCAGAAAGCACAATATATTAATGACTAAAAGATATATTAATATCTTTTTTTCTCCAAGATAATTTTCTATCTTATGAGCTATCTTTGAGCCGAATGCACCAAGGATATTCATTACAAAAAAAATCCCTCCAAAATAAACTAATGGAATCCCAATTGTCTTTAAGTAAGGCTGGTAAAGTATGTAAGCTGTAAAAACAATTGCATAATTTATTGATGAGTAAATTATCAATAACCTGATCTTTGGGTGATTCAATGCAAATTTTGAAGCTTCCATCAGGTGAGCAAAATATTTTTTGTCTGCATGTTTGTATTTTTTTGTTTCAATAAAGCTGAAGCTAATTAACATAGCAAAGAAAAGCGCTATTGCAGTCATCCAGAATGGAATTCTCAGGCTTTTTGTTGCAGCATACCCTCCTATAAGAGCTGCTATTCCCCAAAAGACAGAGTTTATGCTGACAACATTTCCAAACAGCTTCTTAAACTCACCTTCTTTCCCTAGTTCCCTTAATGAGTCATAGAAGAAAGCAGTCCCGGAAGCCATCCACATTGCTGAAGCCAATGCCATTATAACTTCAGAGATAAAAAATCCAGTAAAGCTATAGCTGCTTGCATATACAAACCACGCTGTCATGAATAATACTGAGTTAAATACCAAAACTTTTTTTCTTCCTATGTAATCAGCTAATATGCCTGATGGAACTACAGCAAGCATGATTGTTGCACTATAAACAGACTGCAAAATCATAATTTGAGTCATGCTGAGCCCATTCTCCTGCAAAAACAAAACATAGATAGGAATGGCAAAAATAAGGCTAGAGAATACTCTATACAAGTAAAACTTCCATATATTGTTCTTCAATTTCCAGCTTCTTATTTTTGATAACATAGCATTAACCTGTTGATTTTAATTTAACTAAAGTAACATAGCAAAAAAATAAATTGACAGCAAAAAAAGCAATAAAATGATAGTCCTGTGACTAGCAAAAACTGCCTGTCACGGGTAGAATTTCGTAAACCATTTTAATCACGACGTAAAGCCAGATGCTTATATTTAAATCTTTCGCTTTCTTCGTCGGATGTTTTTTGGTTTTGAAAAAAAAGACAAAATTTATAACATGAATTTTATTTTATAAATATGTTTTTCATTTTACCTTAAGCTCTGATACAATTTCTTCAAAAGTTTTCTCAATCTCATCTGAGCCTTTTGAATTATTAACAACCCATATCTTGCCTTGATTATCTCTTTTGATTGCTTGTTCTAATTTGTTTTTCTTTCCTTGAAAATCAAATTGGCTTCCTAATCTTCTCTGCATTTGTTCAGGGTTTAACACTCTTGATTTTAATCGTGATTTTTGGGTTTCTTTGTCTGCGTAGACTAAAACTGTATTATTATTGCATAAATATGACATATCAGATTCTGTAATCAGTGCAGCATTGAATAATATCAAACCTTTCTTACCATACAATTCTCTTCTTAATCTGACCAACAATGGTGTTTCCATTATTTCATTTAATCTTTCTAATGCACAAGAATCGTTAAAAACAACCTCACCCAAAGCCTTTCTATCAATAGTTCCGTCTTCCTTTCTTACATGTTTTCCAAAAGCATTAACAATTTGTTTTCTAACTTCTTCATATTTTGGTTGCTTTAATTCTCCAAGAATTTGATGTCCAATATGGTCTAATTCTATGTTATGAACTTCTAACCCTCTACTCTTCCCAAGTTGGACAAATCTTTGGCTTACGTAAGATTTTCCAGCACCTATTTCCCCAGTAATTGCTACAATATACTGTCCAGAGATACGAGCTTCAAGTAATTTTTTTACATAAAGAGGAACATATTCATGGATTAATCCTTGCTGTTTTTGTATTTCTTTTACTGCACTAGAACTAATATGGGCTAATTCAGGTCTAGCAAATAAAATATGAGTATCAACTCCAAGTTTTTGGCTTTCTCCTATTTGATGGAGTACATTCTCATAATTAAAATCTGCTGCATTTCTGACTCCTTTCACTATAACTCCAATTTTATTTTCATAAGCATAATCAACTAAAGACCCTTCAAACGAAACAACTTCTACATTTGGAAATTTTGCTAAAGACCTTTGGGCCATTTCTTTTCTTTCTTTGAGATCAAAATTATACTCTTTGTAAGAATTCACCCCTATCCCCACAATTAATTTATCAAACACTTTTGAAGCTCTATCTATAATATTTATGTGTCCATATGTTATCGGATCTCCTGAAAATGCATATATTGCTTTTTTCATATGGTATAGCTTGTTCGCTAAGAATATAAATTTTTCCTTTATCTATCACTTAGTCTGGCATAAGACAAAAGTTTCATTTTTAATGGTTGATAATATATTTTTAAATCAATAAATTTAAATGGGGCCGCCGAGATTTTCAAAAATAATTGCGCCCTTTTGCGAGCGTAGCGAGCTAAGGGGATTTGGCTTTTAAGCAAAATCCTCTATGCGTGCCAGCTTAGCAAGAAGCTGTGAGCAACCATTTGTTCGAACTCGGGTTACCAGCTCCCCGAGCTGGAATGATAGCCAGACTACACTACGGCCCCGAATATCAAAAGAAATGATATGTTCATATTAAATCTTTTTGATTTCAAACAGAAACAACAGAGCTTATATGCTCATCTTTGCTTATTCTCATGATATTATTGACAAAGCTTTCTATTTTGCTTTCATGAGACACAATGATAGACTGCTTTATGTTCAGCTGGTCAAACACAGCCTTGACCTTATCAAGCTGGTCTGTTGAAAAGCCATCTGTCGGCTCATCAAGAATTATAAGGTCCTTTGTTTTTATACCTTCAATAATATTATTTATAACTTTATTAAGGGCAAGCCTGTAAGCTAAAGCAAGTGATGTTCTCTCCCCTCCGCTAAGATATTCTATGTTTGTTTCATAATCATTCTGCTCTATTATAGGAGTAAATTCATCATCAAGCCTTACGCTGATACTCTCCTCTTCCATTAAAATATTGAACCAATCCTTAAAGAGCTCATTGAACTCGTGATAAACCCCTGACATAATCTGCCTTTCCATTACTGACATAAGCTTTATGAAATAATTATCAAGCCAGTTCCTCATTTGTTTAAGGTAATCAATTTTTTTATTGATTCTTAATTTTTCATCAATCTCCTTTTCCAGCCCTTTAATTGCTTTGTTAATGCCCTCTGCTTCATTGTCAAGTTGTGCTTTTTTTATTGCCAAGAGGGTTTCATCTGAGACTGCCTTTTCAAGCTCTTCTTTCACTCTCTTGTATTTTTCTTCAGCGTTATTAAATTTTTTTATCTCATCATTAAGTTTTATCTTTAAATTGTTTATTTCTCCAACATCTTTTTTTAACAATGCAATACTTTTTAAGATTTCCCCAATATTTTTATTTTTTTCATCCCTAAGATTAATGAGATTCTGTTTTTCATTTAGCATGGTATTTGATTTGCGGATTTTTTTAAGCAAATCCTTTGATTCAAAAATCTTATTTTTTATTTCATCTAAATTTTTTGCAGTTATAGAATCAAGCTCTTTCCTAATCTTAGCATCCTCTAAACCCAGCTTATTGAGCGATTTTTGTTTTTCAACAATTTCTTTACCAATCTGCTCAAACCCCTTTATTTCAATTTTCAATATACCAGCTGTTTTTTCTTTCTGCAGCAGGCTTTCTAGTTCCATATTTAAATTCTTGAGATTATCATTAAGCTCATTTTTTCTTTTATTTTCTTTTTTTAAAATTTCAATACATTCTTTTAATTTTTTATCCTCAAGATCATCAATGTATTTTTTATGCTCTGCTGTTAATCCCTGTGAACATGTAGGGCATTTATCTGATTTTAGAATATCTTTTTTTATTTTTTCTGATTTTTCTTTATTAACCTCTTTTTCATTAATTACCAAGCTTATTTTTTTAATCTCTTCTTCTGCCTCATTAATCTTTTTCTTAATACTTTCTTTTTCATTCAATTCCTCTTGAAGCTGGTCAAGCATGCTTTTCTTCAGAATAAGATTCTTGGACTCTTCTGACTTTTCTGATATTTCTTCCCGAAACTCTTTTTTTCTTTTTTGCAGCGAATTGCTTTTTTCAGTCAATTCAACTTTCTTCTGCATTAAATAATTATATTCATTCTCTCTTTTTACTGTTGATTTTTCCACTTCTGATTCATTTTCTTTTATTATATCAATTTTGAAGTTTTCTATCTTTGCATTAAGCTCTTTTATGCTTTTATCCAGAACTTCTGTATTTTCTTTGTAATCATGCATTAGCATAACTTTCTCTTTAAGCCTTGTGTTTGCTACATCTTCTTTTTTCCTTAGCTCATTTAGTCCATTAATATCTTCCTCTAGCTGGACTTTGCTTCCCTTTTTTTCCTTAACAACAGATTCTGCTGCCTTTATCTTTGGTTTTAATTCATCTGCTTTTGTCATTACATTCTTTAACTCATTCTCCCTTTCTTTTTTTTGCTTCTTTTTTTCTTCAAGATCAAAAATCATCCCGCTAAATTCCTTTGTTTTCTCTCTTATTTCTCTTATTACAATTTGTGTGTTTTCCCTGATTCTTTTGTACTTGTCAATCTGAAAAACCCTTCTTAATGTGTCAAGCCTGTAGTCTTTTTCGTCAAGCAATATCTGTTTCATCTCTTCCTGCGGAGTATAAACAGTATACCTGTAAATCAATGATTTTGTTTTTGTAACAAGCTCTTTGGGGTAGCCTAAGAGGTCAAGAATTTTTGATTTAAGTTCAACAGCAGTTCCCTCTGTTTTCTTTCCGTCTATTATTATAAATCCGGAGTCTTGCCTTACATCGTTACCTTGCCTTTTTAATGCCCTTTTTATTGTTATGTCTTTATTGTCAAGATAAAAGTTAAGTTCAACAGAACCCTTTGTTTTGCCATTTCTTAAAAGGGAAGCCCCAGACAGGGATCTCATTATGCCAAAAAGTGCAAACTCTATTGCCAATAGTATCGTTGATTTTCCACTTCCTATATCACCGCTTAAAAGAACAGGTCCTTCTGGAAATTCTATTGTTTGCTTAGTGTAGCTTCTTATGTTCTCAAGCTTCACATATTTTATTATCATACATAGGGAAAATATTTCTCAGGTTTTTATATTTAATCAAAATCAAAACCATATATTATAAAAATAAGCTATTAATACAATTTTAACACAAATTTTTTAAATAAGTTCTGTTTACAGTTAGACTAATGATAGTTGAAACACTGCTGGAAACACTAAAAATACTTCTTATAGTATTTGTATTAATGATTATTGTCGAGTTTTTTGAGCTAAAGTATAGGGATAAAATCAACAAGAGCATTACAAAAAAACCATTAAGGCAGTACACACTAGCTTCTTTGCTGGGTGTTACACCTGGTTGTTTTGGCACATTCTTTATTGTTTCATCTTATACACATGGCATTGTTGGATTTGGTGCCTTGGTTGCAGTTATGGTTGCAACAGCTGGTGATGAGGCATTCGTTATGCTTGCAAAAATACCTGGAACTGCTTTGTTAATATTTTTCATCTGCCTTGTTCTTGGAATCATTGCCGGCTTTTTAGCTGATAAAATTATTAAGAAAACAAAATTAAAGATATCAAAACCCTGCAAGATCGAGATTCATAAAAAGCAGGATTTGCAGGGAAAATCATTTTTCAGGCATTTTTTAAAAAAGCATATTTATGGGCACATAATAAAAGAGCACATTCCAAGATTGTTTATGTGGCTTTTCTTTACAATGCTAATAATAAACTTTTTAATGCTGAGATTTGATCTTGGATCAATACTGCCCCAAAATAAACTAGCATTAATTTTGATAGCTGCCTTAGTTGGAATAATTCCTGTATCTGGCCCGCATATTATTTTTGTTTTGCTTTTTGCACAGGGCATAATCCCATTTTCAGTATTATTAGTAAGCTCAATTGTCCAGGACGGCCACGGCATGTTGCCATTGTTGTCCCATTCTGTAAAAGACGCCTTTTATGTTAAAATATTTAATGTTGCATTTGGCCTCAGCATAGGCCTGATTCTGCTCGCTATTGGAATTTAACTGAAAAATGAAAGGGGCATATTGCTTAATTATTGAATTAAAAAAGGATTCCTCAATAAAGATTGGAGCTCTTGGAAATATAAAATTCAAGAAAGGCCTTTACTGCTATGTTGGCTCTGCACTTAATAATCTTGAGAAAAGAGTTCAAAGGCATTTAAGCAAAAAGAAAAAACTGCATTGGCACATTGATTACATTCTTTTAAACAAAAATACTTCAATAAAGAAAGTGTTTTACAAACAGGCCAATAAAAGAGAAGAATGCAAGATAGCAAAATTTGTATTAAAAAATTCAATAAGTTCAATAACTAAATTCGGCTGTTCTGACTGCAAGTGCAAAAGCCATCTTTTTATCATAAAAAAATCTGATTTTTTAGAAAAAAGACTCAAAGAATTTATAGACTAACTTTAATGCTTCTTTCATCAATTCTGAATAAAACAGAACTAAAGACAATTATTCCGCCCATTATTATGAAAGATAAAAGCAGATTATTGTTTGCAATCTTGCCGATTACTAACCTCATTATTGCTAAATATACAGCTGTAATCATTGAAATTACTGATAATACTGTTGCTCTATTATGACTTTGAATATGGTCATTCTGATATTGTGAAAACAACGGGTCTCTTAAACTGCTAAATCCTTTAAGAAGAACATACCAAATAAAAGACATCAAAGGACCTATAATAAAAGCCATTAATAAATAAATCAGTCCCGGTAAGATAGTTGCAAAGAAAATTGTTTTTTTCATTCCAAAAATTTCTTCAATTCTATAAGCATATTTTATAAGTAAAGCTCCGAGAATCATTCCTACTGCCATTGCTAGACCAAAAACCTCATTTGGCACTTTTGCAACCAAAAAATAAGGCTGAAAAAGAAACATAATAATATGTATAAATGGAATTGTAAACAATGAAAGATAAATTATTTTTCTAAGTGATTTGTTTTTAAGAATATGTAATGTTGATTCTTTAAACAAAATCAATGCTGTTTGTTTTTCAATCTCTTTTTCATGCTTGCTTTCAGTTATAAAAAATGAGATAAACAAGGCAATTATTGCCCCAAATGTATAAAGCCACAATAAAATTATAAAAGTTTTTGGATTATGGCTTCTTGCTATATAACCACCAATTGTTACAGCAATAACACTTGCAATCAACATATAAGAATTAATAGAGCCCCATACCTTGCTCATTTGCTTTTCTTTTCCCTGATATTTTAATGAATCGTATACCAATGCTTCGATTGAGCCAGAGCCAAAGGCAATACCAATCCCAAATAATATTTCTATAATGAAAAATTCAGCATAGGAAAAGGCGAAAATAGTCCAGACATTTCCAACAATATAAAGTAATATTAATAATATAAGACAAAATTTTCTTCCAATTTTATCTGCAAGAATTCCGGTTGGAATCTCAAAAACTAAAACACTAATGATTAAGATTGCTTCAAGAGAGACCACTTGAAAAGTGTCAAGACTCCTGGAGAAATAAAACAAGGTAATTATTGGTGAAAAGAAAAATAATGATTTGAAAAAATAGATTAATTTTAGCTTTGTAATATTATCAAAGTTCATTTTGTTAAATAAAACAATTATTTTTTTACAAGCGAAGCAGCACCCAGAATAGCAGCATGCTTTAATTTGCTCTTAACAATCTTTGGGTTTTTGTTAACAACACACCTTTCCTTTACTGCTTTTTCCATGCTCTTTGAGAAAAATTTCCAGGCATTTGAAATGCCGCCTCCAATAATTACAACATCAGGATCAAATATATTTACAAAATTTGTAAGACCAACACCAAGATAAAAACCCATTTTTTCAAAAACAGATATTGCTTTCTTGTTTCCTTTTAATGCAAGGTTATAAACCTCTAAAGGAGTTTTGGCCTTCAGGCCTTTTGCAAGCCCCATGATTCCCCTGGCGCTCACATATTCCTCAACACAGCCAATATTTCCGCAGTTGCATTTTATTCCATTAAAATTTATGCTTATATGGCCTAGCTCACCTGCATTCATCCTGCCATGAAATATTTTTTTATTAATAACAATTCCTCCGCCTACTCCTGTGCCAATGGTTAGTCCAATTACACAATCATAATTTTTTCCACTGCCATAAAGGGCTTCCCCAAAACTAAAACAGTTTGCATCATTATCAACAAACACAGGAATCTTAAATTTTTTTTCTAATACTTTCTTTAGATTAACATTTTTAAGTGGAATATTTTTTGGTTTTACAATAATACCATTTCTGTAATCCAATGGTCCTGGAGAGCCTATTCCAATTCCTGCTACATCTTTTGTCATTACACTATTTATAGCTTTAACAATATTTTTTATAACAGCATTTTTTCCTTTGTTTGGCTCTGTGTTTACCTCTACTTTTTTAATTATTTTATTATTTAGAACTAAACCAGCCCTTATGTTAGTTCCTCCCAAATCAACTCCAATAACATATTTTTTCATTTTCTAAGGATTCCTTCAATATCTGTTATTTTATTTATATAATAATCAACATGCTGGTATTTGCTGCTATTTCCATTGCCCACAAGAACTGTTGTCATCCCGAGTTCTTTTGCAGGCTTGAGATTATGCTCATAATCATCAACCATCATAGATTCTTTTGGGTTAATGCCTGCATGTTTTACAACTTTATTATATCCCTCTTTTTGCGGCTTACTATTAAACTCAAGAAACCGTATGTCATATATCCCTGAAAAAAAGCTTTCTATGCCAAGAACTTTAATAACACTTAATACATGCTCTTTTGGAGAATTTGTGAATATTATTTTTTTTTGTTTTATCCTGCTCAATACATTAATAAGCTCTTCATTCCTTTTTAAAAAATCCTTTGTATTGAGATTATGCACAAACTTAAGGTATTCTTCTGGTTCAATGCCTTCTTCTATCATTAGGCCCTTTAATGTAGTGCCATATTTATGAAAAAATTTCTTTTTACGTGTTGTTGCATCTTCATCATTGAAATTAAATTTTTTACAGATAAACTCATTTATCCTTTTGCCAACCTCATTTAACAGCCCGGTTTCTTTTGGATATAGGGTGTTATCAAGGTCAAATATTATTGTTTGAATCTCACTCATTTTTTAGTTACAACTCTTTTTTCAGCTTTTCAATTACATCAACAGGTGTTGGGTCAGTGCCATACTTTAATGCCAGGTAATAAGATGTTAGGTCACCAAGATAGATTGCTGAGAACAGCTTTGTTAAAAAACATTCTCCTTTAATAACAAGCTCAGTTACATTTATTCCTGCTTCTGAAATAAGCTTTTTTGTTATATCCATCCTTTTCTTTACCTTAACATAATCCTCATCATCCTTTATTATTATAATATGATATCTTGCTTTTATGTTACCATACCCAACAAGCTCATTATGGTCTAATTCAGGAAATACATGATGAAATGCATGAATCTTTGCATTTTCATTAAACTGTGTTTTCCATCTGTATGCAACAACACCCATTTTTTCTGAGGAATATATTAATGGCACTTTTTCAACAAGATTTTCAGCAAGGTCCTGTGCCCTTTCCTTAAATTTTGGGTTTTTTAATGCCTTAATTGTATTTTTTATATCTTCTGTAGGGTTATCAATAAAGTGCGAGTTATAAAGCACAGCTAACATTGGGAAGAACAAATAAGCAAGAGCTGCCCTTGGCTGGAAACCCTTTGGAATAATAATGCATGGTATTTTGCTTATTTTTGAGAGCTCTTCTAATTTTCCCCCGGTTGTTATAACAACCATATTCATGTTCTTTCTCTGGGCTGTTCTATAGGCAGAGACTGTTTCTTCTGTGTTTCCAGAATATGATACAATAAACAACAGGGTCTCCTTGCCAGCTAGTTCAGGCAGAAAGTAATCCTTGTTGACTGTTACATCAATCTTATCTTTAAGATATGCCTTTAAAATATCACCTGACACAGCGCTGCCGCCCATTCCAGCAACCATAATTCTTTTTATCGGTTCTGTTATCTTAATATCTTTAGCTAGCTTTACAGCCTCTGCTATTTGCTCAGGAATGCTTTCTAGAATATTAATCATATTAGATTTATCTATTTGATTGGTTTCATTCATTATTATCACCTAGAGGAGTATTATGTGGCTTATTATTTATAGTTTTCTAAAAATAGCTAAGAGAAAACTTTTTAAACCAGCTAAACACATATTTCTAGAGAAATAAAATCAGCATAAAATGACACTTGAAGAAAAAATACTTATTGTAGGTTCTGGTGGACAGGGAATATTGTTCTTAGGGTTTGTAATAGCACAAAGTATAGTTATACAAGAAAAAAATGTAACCTTGATGACTTCTTATGGTCCAGAAGCAAGGGGCGGAACTTCAAACTGCCATGTTACTATATCAGATGAAGAAATTTACCCACCAATACCTAATGATCAAGATGTTTTAATAGCATTTAACCCAAAATCAATGGATAAATTTGAACCTGAGTTAAAGGAAAATGGCCTGTTGATTTATAACCTTTCTCTAATAAAAATAAAGCCTAAAAGAACTGATATACAAGCAGTAGCAGTGCCATTTACAGAGATTGCAAAAAAGCTAAGAAATGAACAAATTCTTAATATGGTTGCCCTGGGTGCTTACTATGAGCTCAAAAAGACAATTAACTTAAATATTGTTCTAAACGAAACTCTACCAAGCTTGTTAACAGGAGAAAAAGCTGCATATATTCCGCTAAACAAAAAAGCAATACAGGCAGGAATAGATTATATCAAAAG
>CAYWLA010000007.1:3796-24497 GCA_964458955.1 uncultured Methanosarcinales archaeon | reverse complement strand
TGTTAAAATATGCAGGATTATTAATAAAAAAGAAATTCAACTATGATGTTAATAATCTCCTCAAAAACAGCATACTACTAAAAAACCTAAAGAACCAGAAAAAACTGAGCAGTTTCTTCAATTAATCAATTATAAAAATTTATAATACAAGAGAATGATATTTTAGATTATTTTCTTCAATGAATTTATGGGGTTTTTCTAAATCAGATAAGTTTAAACCAATATGAAAATCAGTTCCTACAATAAACCTTACATTGTTTTTTACCAATTCATCTAATAATTTTTTAGAGAAATGTTCATAATAGTTCTTTCCCTCTCTTGTGTTTCTTCCAACATTTCTTCTAGAATGAAATTCAGAATGATTTATTTCTATGAAAATTTTATTATCTGAAAGTATTTTCGCAATTTCTAACTCTCTCCCATCATAATTTTTTTGTAAATCATTATGTGCAAGACCAACAGGAATTAATAATTTATTTCTTACTTTAGTTATACTAGAAATATCCCTGCTTCCTACTTCTCCCCAATATTCAAATTTTGTGTTTACATATTCAAAAAGTGCATAATCAAAATTATTCAAGATTTCAAATGGAAGTTTTGATGGATTGATTCCATAATTTTTAGAAACATCAATTTCAATCCCAATTTTCAAGTCTAAATTAGTATGTTTTTTATATTCCTCTTTTAATTTCTTTAAATGATTTAGGTAAATTCCTAGCCTATTTGTAATTTGAAAAGTTTCTGGTAATTTTTTTGAAAAAGCATGATCACTAATTCCTAATATTTCTAACCTTGACTCCATTGCTTTATTTATCAATTCTTTCGGTGTCAAAACCCCATCTGAATAGGTTGTGTGTGTATGAAGATTATGTTTTTTCATTTTTTATTATAATAATTACCTAAAAGTAATGATTTATATATAAATATTTCTTTTTTATCTCTAAATAAATGTTGATTATCAACAAATATTAATAAATAACTCCTGATTGTTGATTATAAACAAAAAGGAGTAAATAATTGTTAAATGTTGATTATCAACAAGACCATAAGATATAATAATTAAATGCAAGAGAACTTATCCAGGTAAGTAACTACTAAACAGTTATCAAAAATAGAAAGATTTATAAATAGTTGATTCAAAACAATAAATATGATAGGTAACTGGATAAAACAATTTCTGGGGATAAATGAACTCAATAGCAGAGTACATAATCTTGAAAAGGAAAAAGCTAATCTAGAGAATAGGGTTATTGAAGCTGAAAAAGAGAAGAATTTAATTAGTGATTCTGTTGTTAAAAGCATTTCTTTGTCTGAAATTAATTATGAGGTTGAAGAATTTCTAAAAAAACTGAATATTCAAATAACAAACCAGAATTCAGAAGCTGCATTAATTTCTTTGAATGCAACCGATGTTGTAAAGAAATATGGATTTAAAAGATATGTTTCTCCAATTGAAAAAGGATATCCATCACCAGTTATAAGTATGGATGAATTTCATAAGCACCCAGAAGAATATTTACATAAGTTGGGAAAGGGATTCTTCAATTTTCCACTCAGTCTGAATTTTGATGAAATTAATGATATACTAGAAAATAAATTTGGTAATATAAATATAAGCACAAACTCTTTTTATTCAAATAATGGTTGTTGTAAATTTGTTTTGGAAAGCTTGTTAAATAGAATAACAGGTGAAGATAAAGCAAATGATAAAGCAAATGATAAAGCAAATAAAATAATTGTTGAAGCAACCCAATTATCACATTTAAGAAGAGCAAAATGCAGTGGCTGGGTTCATATTGATACATTAGATTTTTTTGCAAATTATAGTGGAATTATAAAATTTATATCAGACCTGCCAAATGTAAATATTAATGCTAAGAAAAGAGCTATCAGCGCAATGGAGTTTGCAAAGTTTTCTTATTTGACTGCTTTGGAAATTGTTGGGACAACAAGAATAAAAAATCTGTCAGATTTACTAAAATATGACCAAAAAGAAGAACCACATATAGCAACAGGAAATATAGAAAATTTTAATCCAACCCAGCAACTCAAATCAAAGATAAAATCATCTTTGTTGTCTGAACCTGAAGGAACATCTTATTTAGATATAGATGGGCTTTTACCAATAAGATCAAAAGAAAGATTTAGAAAATTGGCTTCTGAAATAACATCAAATATATTGGCAAATGATAAAGAGAAGGAAGGTTTGACCTATGGAATAGATAAACCATTAAATGAATATTCAGTTGGTGAAGCAATAACACTGGCATCTTACTTTGCAAGAAATGTTATCACAAAATACAAAACATTGGAGGACTCAGTAAAAGACATATTTACGGGAAAATCAAGCTCTGCAATATCAGGAAAATGTACTGATTATACAGGATTAGCATTACATTATTTAAGAGAATACTTGGTTCCCATGCAACCTAATAAGTTTAGAAACTGGTTATTTGGCTTTGAAAAAGACCATATAGGGGATTATAGTCATTGTTACATAAAAGCCTTGCATACAAATCCTGATCTAACAATAGATGTTTATTTCTTAGACCCAACTAATTTAGCAAAAAGAGGAATAGAAGAATTAAAATCCCCAAAAGAAGTAATAAAAGGGTTAGATACTAGTAATTTACCACTAATGATAAAAAGAGATGCAGAGGATTTGTTATATGCTGCAAAAGAGAGAATGAAATAAAGGTTTTCTTATCCTTTTTAAATTATTAAATTTTCATCAAAAGATTTGAATTTAAAAAACCATTGGAATTAATTTAATTTTTCCTTGAATGAATTCAGTTCTTTGATGAATCTCTTTATTGTTTTCACAAGATGCTCTGGCTGGGTTTTTAATACTTCAGCTGTTTTTGTCAGAATATCTCCCTGAAATTTTTCTGTTGATTTCAGTTCAAAATCCTGTTCAGGGATTTGCTTTCCCTTTTTTAAGGCTTTTTTTGCCTTTTTCCATTTAGTAAATAGTTCATCTACCCTTGCAGGAATTTGGGCTGCATCAACATTCAATATTTTTGAGAGTTCTCCTAAAGTTCCTTTTTTCTTATCAATTTCCTCTTTAGCTTTCTCGCCTGCAACAAACTCTATTCTCACAACACCATCCTGGATTTTTGTTGATTTTAATATCCTTATTTTTCCGACCTCTGAGGTGTTTTTAAGGTGTGTTCCACCGCAGGCCTCAACATCCAAACCCTTAATTTCAATAATCCTTATCTCTTTTCCAGGAACAGCCCCGCCCTGGTAAATGCCCATTCCATATTTTTTTTCAGCCTCATTTCTTGGCATAAAACTTGAATTAATTTGAATTTTATCCTTAACTGTTTTATTGGCAAGATTTTCAATTTTTTCAAGCTCATCATTTGTAATACTCTGATAATGAGTAATATCAAGGTGAGCTTTTTCAACAGTCTTTTTTGCACCTGCCTGGTTTATATGAGGCCCTAAGATTTTTCTTGCAGCTGCATTTATTATATGTGTTGCAGTATGGTGATGAGTCAACTGCAATCTTCTGCCAATATCAATTGTTCCTTCAATATAATCCCCTTCTCTGAATTTAGGCTTATCAGATAGAGCATGAATAATTACATTTCCCTGCTTGAAAACATCAATTACCTCCTGATTATCCAGTTTTCCATTGTCATGATCCTGGCCACCAGAGCTGGGATAAAATACTGTCTTATCTAAAACAATGTTATTGCCAATAATTTTCAGAACCTCTGCCTTAAACTTATCTTTGCGGTAATCATCAAAATAAAGTGCCTTTGTCTCAGGAATATCTTTTAGGTTAAGATTTTCTTTTTTTTCAGCAATCTCTTTTTTCTCTTCACTATGGAGCTCTGAGACAAGTGAATAGAAATTCTTTGGAACATCAACTGTCTTTCCCAGCTTCAGGGCTTCCTTGCTGATAATTTCAGGGTCAATGCCATGGCTGTCATATAACTGCAAAAGTTTTTTTTCTGTTATTTCTTTTCTGATTAGATTCTGGATTATCTGCTTTGACTTCTGCTTTGTATTTTCATATTTCTCCTTTTCAACATCAAGTATTTTTTCAACTGCATCAAGATTCTTGCTTAACTCTGGAAATTCACTTTTTAGCTCTTCTGCATGCCACCTGCAGACATCTGGCAGGTTAATGTCCCAGCCATATTTATCAATAAATGAAAATGAGCGCCTTGCAAGTATCCTTAAGTTATAGCATCCTCCAACATTAGAGGGTAGTGCACCATCACTTAATGCAATAAGCAAGCCACGAGCATGCTCTGCAATTGAATAAAGGGCTGCCATTGGCAATATGGTTTTTTTTAATTCATCTACACTTATACCTACTTTACCAGCAACATCTTTCCATGCCTTGTCAATATCATCAACCTCATCAACATTAAGGAATCCTGCATAAGGAACATATTTTTTCATAATTTCTTTATTGTATGTTATGCCTGTTTTTTCTATGAGTTTTTTTACAACAGACGGAAATGATGCATCGTAAATTGTTGGAGTGCCCTGGCTGAACCATGCGCACCTTTCCATCCCCATTCCCATATCAAGCACTTTTAATGAAAGCTCTTTTGGCTCGGTTTCTGTCTGCTCATACATCATATAAACCTGGTTTCCTATTTCCACACCCCGGGAAAAGAATTCCATGCATGGCCCAAAATTTCCTCCTCCTGCCCATGCATCTTCATGAAAAGTAATCTCTGAATCAGGAATTCCTAAACCATTGTTAAGCCATTTTTTTATGTGCCTGAAAACTTTGTTCTGGTCCCATTTATCAGGCGAAACAAACATATGCTGGCCAATCATATTAAAGCAGGTCATGTGGCTTCCTGTTATTCCAACATTATCAATATCGCCAAACCGTAAGCAGAATTGAGGCACTACCAAAGGATTTGCAGGTGGTTCAACCTCCCCACTAACAACATATGGCTGGAAATCAGCAATGCTTGCTATTACAAAATCCATGTCAGAGCGCCATCTTGCAACAACAGGATAGCGTTTTATTGGTGTGTAGCCTAACTCCTTGAACATTTTTGAGAATTTCTGCCATACTTCAATATAACTTAGCTTTTCCTTGCAGGGATTATCCTCAAAAAACCTAAATCCGCCTGAGCAAGCAGTATCACCACAGAAATCCCTGTTTTTATTTGTAGTCCAGAAATACTTTCCGCACTTTGTGCATTTTTTTCTGGAAAATCCCTCTTCCTTTAAAACATCTGTTGCATAATACTTGTCAGGATTTTTGCCTGCCTCTTTTCTAAACCATTTTTTTGCTTCTTTGTCTGATAGCATATTAGACTTATTTTTTAGGTATTATTTAAATTTTCTTATATTCAAGCAGAATATCATAAAAATCCATAGTGGATTTTTAGGACACAAAGAAAACATAGTTTTCCGGTGTGCCAAAAATACAAAGCATTTTTGAGCATGCCAGAAATGTTCATCCGCACATTAAAGTATGCAGTTTCCACAAGCATTTCTGTGCATGAGAATCAAAAGAATAGGATTATATTACATCAGTTATATAACTTAAATTATTGTAAATAGTAAACTAAGAGATCCTTGCATGATTTGAGCTGCACCCAAGGCAGTAAGTATGAACAACATTGTCATTGCCAAAATGCAGCCTACAATCTTCTGCAGAAAGTATAAGCTTTCCGCACGACTCACATTTATCGTACATAAACTACCCCTTTATGATATTAGTTTCAAAGCTTATAAATCTTTCTTTTTTAGAATTTTGTATGAAATAATTCAAACTTGTAACTAGTGAGCGAAGCGAGGAGTGGAACTTCAACGAAGTTGAATGTCGCACCTGCGTGCCAGCTTAGCAAGAAGCTGTTATGGGCCCACCCGGAATC
Source organism: uncultured Methanosarcinales archaeon (assembly GCA_964458955.1). GTDB lineage: Archaea > Nanobdellota > Nanobdellia > Woesearchaeales > CG1-02-33-12 > CG1-02-33-12. The sequence continues at coordinate 18,636 of CAYWLA010000007.1, read as the reverse complement.
GAACCGGGGATTTTCACCCTGTGAAGGTGATGTCATAGCCGCTAGACCATAGGCCCAATAATCATAAAAACTTGCTTCTGCCCTTTAGCTTTTCTATTTCATTATGCAGATTTATAACTCTTTCTACATAATCTTCTCCAAGCTCTTTTTTGAACCTTTCTATTACTTTTTGGATTACGCCTCTTTCTTTTCCAAAAATAAGGTTGTCTGCATAAGCAATTATCTTTTCCTCTATTGTTTCAGGAACAAAGTCCTTTAATGGGAGATTAAGGCCTTGTTTTTCTATATCCTCTTTTGTTATTCCAACACCAATATGTGTTTCAGCAATTCTTGCATATTTTTTAAGGCCTTCCTTAATTAATATTTCGCCGCCGACAACTCCGTGCCTTATTGAATTTTCCTTATAGCATTTAAATCTTCCAATATCATGCAATAAGGAACCTATCTTAATAAGGTTAATATCAACATCATGATTTTTCTTAATTTCCTCAGCTATCTCAAGAGCAAGTTTTTGGACAGCTCTTGAATGATTTAATACAGCATTAAAGTTTTCCTTATTATTAGAATATTTCCTCAAAAGTTCAACTGCTTCCTTTTCAGTTATATCTCTCATAAAAAAACAGAAATAATAGCTTAATAAAAAACTTTCTAAAAAAAATAAAGGCTCCCTATTCTTGGGTTTGGGGGTAGTAAGAATTCGGCAGGGAGCCTATGTAAATATGATTTTTGATTTTTTTACTGGCTTTTTCAGTTCTTCAAGCCACATTGCACCAATATTGATCATTTCCTTTTGGAATTGGTCTGATATTTTGTATGTCTTCTTGTAAAGATTGAAATTAATAATGCCCATGCTTTTCATTGGTGTTAATATCCTGTCATAAAATTGCCTTTTGTTATATGAAAGCTTGACTTTCTTGCCTTTGTATGACGGTTCTTCAATCTCTGCAACCAATGTTCCTTCATGAAGCTTTGTAGCAAACAGGGACATTTCTGATTTGCCTATCTCACCGCCATTTTCTTTCATGTAATTTATCAGCAGATTAGCAACTATCTTCTGTTGTTTTGTTGCAAATATTACTTCCAGTATATCATCTGGGATATTAAATAAGTCAAATAAAATGACCATTTTAAACATAATAAATCATACTAGTATATAAATGTTACTATTTTGTATACTGGAATAGTTTTTTATAAGATTTATTTTGTAGAAAAAAAGTCTTTAATCTCTTCAAGATAATTTTTAGTAATCTTAATATCCAGGTCAATAGGAAAGCATTTGAAATATGTTGGCCAGCAATACCTCTCGTCTAAAAATACTATTACTCCTCTATCAGTTGATGACCTTATACAGCGGCCAGCACTCTGCAAGGACTTGTTGAATGCAGGGAACATATACCCATAATCCCATCCCCTTCCAAATTTCTTTTCATAATAGTCTATCAATGCCTTTGCCTCAAGGTCTGGCTTTTGCAAGGGTATCCCAATAACAACAACACACTTTAAAACTCCTGGCAAGTCAATTCCTTCTCCAAAAGAGCCTGATGCAACGCACAACAAGACTGCTCCTGAATTTTTGTAAGACTTAAATTTCTCCAAGAGTTCTTTTTTTTCCTCTTTTTTTAGCTTAGGTATTTCAAGAAAAGTTGTTTTCCTGCATAATTTAGTAAAAAAATGATTAACAGTGTCCCTTATGTAATAGCTTGGAAAGAAAAGTGCAGAATTTCCAGGTGTTTCATTCACAATATCAGAGCATATTTTTGCTATCCTCCTGAACTGTTTTTCATTTCTTAGGGAATATTTTGTGCTTGTTTCAGGCACTATGATATTAAGCTGGTTTTTGACTGGAAAAGGGCTTTTATATGATTTTTCAACTGTATTTTCTTCAAAACCTAAAAGGTCTTTATACATTAGTGTTGGAGTTAATGTTCCAGACATTATAATTGTTGAATGTGCATTATTTACTATATCTCTTGTAACCAATGATGGATCCAAACAACGGTATGATAAGATTATTGCTTTTGGTTTTTTCTCAATTATCCTTACAAATCCTTCATCAGAACCCTGCCATGCACTAAGAAATTTTGCAACTGAGCCAATGCTGCTCTGCTTTTTTGTTTCCCTGACAGCATCGCCTATGAATTCAAAGTCTGAAACCAGATCACCATAATCTGCAATCTGACTTATTTTTTTTGCAAATTCATCTTTTTTTACAATAGATTCACCATATTCTCTTAGCTCTTTTGCAAGATTTTCAAGAATATTTTTAATCTCAACCAGGCTTTCTCTTGCTTTGTTATACTTAAACTTCTTTGCTTCGCTGATAGCCCTCTTTACTGTAAAGCTTGATAACCGTTCTGTCATTAAATCCCTTACTCTTGAAGCAAGATTATGGCCTTCATCAATTATAATAATTGTATTCTCAACATCTTTTTGTATTCTCTTGAAAAAAGAATCTCTTATAGCCGGGCTGAAAATATAATAATAATCTGTAACAATAACATCTGCATCTTTTGCCAATAATGCTGAGATTTCATATGGACAAAGCCTGTATTTTAAGCATATGTCCTTAACTGTTTCTGTATGACAGGGGGATAATTGTTTTAATTCTGATAAAACTGCCTTTGCTTTTACAGTTAACTTTGATTTTGTTTTTGTGTTTGCATAAAACTCGCATTTATTGTCCTCTCTTACAGTTTTGCAGTAATCTGCAAACTCACCTGAATAAAGCATTTCAACACCCGGAACAAGGCACATCCATTTCTTGCCAATTATGTCAGCAGCTTTTATACCAAGGTTGTATTCTTCTTTTATTTTTTTAAGAGTATTTATTGCAATAACATGCTGTGTATGCCTGTTTGTCAGAAAAAATACTGTCAGCTTGTTTTTTATTGCATGGGCCAGTGCAGGAGCTAAAACTCCAGCTGTCTTTCCAATGCCTGTCGGAGCATGCATAATCAGGCTTTTTTTGTTTTTAAGGGCATTGTCAACATCTAATATCATATCATCCTGTATTTCCCTAATAACAGAATGGGGAAATAATAATTTAGCCAGCTTATCTTTTGATATCATATTAAAAAAAGAAAATAGTTGCTATATAAATCTTTATCTTAAGAAGCAGATTATTTTCCGGATTAAATCTTTTTTATTTTAATAATATGATTAATACGAAGAGGTGTATTGGAATCTATATTATCTTATAGTTACTTTAAAGTAGTATTTTTAGAAAGCTTTATAAATAAAAAAAACTTTCTTAATTATAATATGAATAATACTATGGGATTAGAGGAATGTATTATTAAAGGCGTCCTTGAAACAAAAGAAGACGCAAGGGATATTGGTTTTGACCTTGTAAGACTTGGCAGAAGAATTAATGAAGATAATATTGTTAATGAAATAATTTACAGAAAGGAAAATAAACCAAAGGATAAGGAAAATCTGCCTGCCTACAGAAATAATGAAATATTAATAAATAATGAGAAGAGAAAAACATTGGAGTTGTTTATTGAACAATATGGTAAAGAGAAAAAGAGATGCTTTCAAAATATTAATAGGATTCTAATTCCCTGTATATTTGGAGATGGTTTTATAAGACTGTTTAATTATTCTCAGCGTAAATTGAATCAAACAAAAAAGCAAAGAATAGGGGGAGAAAAATTAAAAGATGCCTATATTTTTGTTCATACTTTTCGAACAGTTGAAATACTCCAGGAATTTGAAGCTACTGATTATCAAAAGAGATTAGGTTTTTTACATGATATTATTGAAGAACTTAGGGATTGGAGAATAAAAAAAGTAAAAGATAACTTAGTAAGAGATATTGATGAGGAAAGAAAATTAAGAGAGGAAATAAAATCAGCACCTGAATACAAAGAAATTTATGATCTTCTTGTTAAAAGACGTAAAGGAAATTGGAAAGAAATAATAAGCGAAGAAGAGGCAAAATCAACAAAGTATCATTTGAGATTGCTTACAAGACGTGTTAATGAATCTTATAAAAATTATGTGAAAAGGATGCACCATGGTTGTTTTAAGGATAAAATCAAGAAAAAAGTAAAATATTTAACTTTTGATAAAAAAGAGCAAATAAATTTTTATGCTGCTCCTCTTGTTGTAAAAATTGCCGACTCCATTGATAATACAAGGAGGCTTAGAGAAGGAAATATTTCTGATAGGATTAGCAGGCTTTATCACAATTTATATACACTAAAAGAAGTAGATAACTTCTTATACCGCTCAAAGTTTGATATGATAATTAGGCTAAGGAAAGGATTGATAGAAAGTTCAAAGGAAGAAGTAGAAAGAAATATAAGAGATTTTGAAAATGATAATGATCCTGCTGTAAAAAGCAAATTTAAAATATTTCAAGAATTGAAAGATAGATATAATGATTTAGACAAAAGAAGCACATATAACCCAATTATACAAAAAGATAAAAATATTGAAATGTTAATAAATAAGGGATATCCAAAATGAGTGAATATTCAGTAGATGAAATTATAAATCAAAAAGACGAAGGAGAATCAAAATATTTGGATGTTGGAGATTATGAACTTTCTATTTTAGGAACAGAATATACTGAAGATGGTTATGGGCCATATAAACTCTGTACTTTAGTGGAAAAATATAGTAAAGAGATTGCATGGATGCCTGATAGCCTCCAACAACATATCAATCCTCAGAAAAATGTTAAAATTACGGATATAAGAAAAGAAGATATTGGTAAGATAATACAAGAAGTCTACGCATTTAAAGCAAAAGAGAAAGTAATTTTAGAATCAATTTTAATAACACATAAATCTCTCATAAATAGAATATTAAATGATTACAAAGCTTATTATAATAAGATTAAAAAATAAACTACCTCTTTAATTTCTCTTTGATTTTTTCTGCAAGCCCTTTTCCTTTTTCAGTTAATGAACTGCCAGTTTTTTCAAATACTGCCTTGCCTTTCTTGAGGTTTCTCTCCATTACTAAACTATAATCATGCATAACAGAGGCCATGTCCTTTATCCTGTTGCCATATTTTTCAAAGAAAGCAACAGTTGTCAATGGATATCTTTGAGGAATATCTGGCTTTTCATCGGAATAGCCAATTGTTATTATTGCCTGGGGCCTTGCATAATCAGGGATATTAAGAACTCTTGAGACAACATTCTCATCAAATGCACCTACCCAGCATGCTCCTAAGCCAAGAGAATGAGCTGTTAAAAGCATATTTTCTATTGCAGCTGCATTGTTCTGTATAGAGTAAAGCCTGTTCCCCCTTACACCATAAAATCTTTCGCTTTTTTTCAGGTCTGCGCAGATAATTATGTAAACAGGTGCTTTTGACATCCAGTGCTGCTTTAATGATGCTTCTGCAATTGTTTTTCTTTTTTCTTCATCCTGCACAACAATAAAATTCCAGTCCTGTATATTTCCAGAGCTTGGGGCAAGCCTTCCAGATTCCAAAATAGTTCCTACTTTATCCCATTCAACTGGAATATCAAGATATTTTCTTATGCTTCTTCTTGTGATTATGCATTCAAAAACTTCCATATTAAGCATTATAAAACTCTATATTAATAAAATTATCGCTTTATTCAAAAATTATTTATAGTAAGGAGATTTATTAAAGGGTATGAAATATGCTAGTTTAGTTGAGGTTTACCAAAAGCTTGACTCAACAACAAAGAGGCTTGAGAAAACATACTTTATATCTGAACTATTAAGAAAAACGCCAGTAGAGGATCTTTCTAGGATAACATTGTTATTGCAGGGCAAAATCTTTCCGCCATGGGATGAGCGCAAGATAGGTGTTGCATCAAGAATGGTTTTAAAGGCAATAAATTTTGCAACTGGCTTAAATTCCGGAGAGATTGAGGATGAGTGGAAAAAAACAGGAGATTTGGGCAAGACTGCTGAGAATCTTATAAAAAAGAAAAAACAAGCCACTTTATTTTCACAGGATTTGTCTGTCAGCAAAGTGTTTAATAATCTAAGAAAGCTTGCCACCTTAGAAGGCCTTGGCTCTGTTGACCAAAAAGTAAAATTAATATCTGAACTGCTTACATCTGCAAAGCCTATTGAGGCAAGATACATTGTGAGGAATGTTTTAGAAGAGCTAAGGGTTGGCGTTGGAGCAGGCTCTTTAAGGGATGCAATTACATGGGCATTTTTTCCAAAAGTTTGTGGAATATTTTTCAAGTGTGATAAATGCAATAACTATATGCCAAACATAGCTAAATGCCTTGAATGCAATGAAATTATAGAAAATAAATTTAAAAAAGAAATTGAAAAGTTTGATGAAACAAAAGTTCTTAAACTAAAAAGCATTGACGAGCTTAAGAAAGCAGATATTAAAAAATATGATTTTATTTTATGCAAAGATGAAAATTTAGCGAGAGAAGCTTATAATTACTTTGTTAATGCTGTTCAGGGAGCTTATGATGTTGCAAATGATTTTTCTGTTGTTGCAGAAAAAGCAAAAATTGATGGCATTAAGGGCTTAATGAATGTTAGCCTTGAACCTGGTAGGCCTGTAAAAGTAATGCTTGCTATAAAGGTAAAGGATGTAAAAGAAGGTTTTGAAAGGGTTGGCAAGCCAGCTGATATAGAGTATAAATTAGATGGCTTCAGGCTGCAGATACACAAGAAAGACAAGGATATAAAATTGTTTACAAGAAGGCTTGATAATGTCACAAAACAGTTTCCAGATGTTGTTGATTATGTTAAACATAATATTAAAGGGGAGTCTTTTATAATTGATTCAGAGGCAGTTGGCTTTAGCCCAAAAACAAAAAAATATCTTCCATTCCAGAGCATATCCCAGAGAATTAAACGAAAGTATGACATTGAGAATATGGCAAAGGAGTTTCCTGTTGAGCTGAATGTTTTTGATATTATATATTACAATGGGAAAAATATGATTACAACACCTTTCAGTGAGAGAAGAAAGATTATTGAGAAAATAGTAAAGCCTGCTGAAAGAAAGATTGTTTATGTCAAGAATCTTATAACATCTGATGAGAAAGAGGTTTTAAAATTTTACAAGGAATCTCTTGACAGGGGCAATGAAGGGATCATGCTCAAGACACTTGATGCTGTTTACAAGCCAGGGGCAAGAGTCGGGCACATGGTGAAGTTCAAGCCGGTTATGGATACCCTTGATTTGGTTATTGTTGGGGCAGAGTGGGGAGAAGGAAAGCGCTCTAACTGGCTGAGCTCTTTTACACTTGCATGCATTGATGAAAACAATAATTTTCTTGAAATAGGAAAAGTCGGAACAGGCATTAAGGAAAAATCAGAACTCGGAGTTTCATTCAGCCAGCTTACAGAGGAATTAAAGCCATTGATAATCTCTGAAAAAGGAAAAGGCGTTAATGTAAAGCCAGAGATTGTTGTAGAAATAAATTATGAAGAAATCCAGAAAAGCCAGACATACAGCTCAGGATATGCCTTACGGTTTCCAAGGTTGATAAATCTAAGGCTGGAAAGATCTGCAGAAGAATGCAGCACCTTAAGCATGGTTGAGGAGTTTTATGAGAATCAGAGACACAGGAAATAATTCTTATTTTCATCTTATAATAAATTAAATTATCGTCTTGGGATTTCTAATATAGAAAAGTTAATAAGTAAGCTTATACATTAATAATTAAACAAATTCAAAGAGGTGCATTTGATGGCAAAAAAGAAAGCAGCTAAGAAAAAGAAATAAATTCATAAAATTCAAATAATATCAGTTATTTTTTTATTTTTATTTTATTTTGTGGGCTTTTAAAACTAAGAGTCTTGTGAAATTTATAATTCTTTTCTTATGTTTTCAACAAATTTTTCAAAATCAGTGTTTTTTATGCATGCACCGCATGCATACTCATGGCCGCCACCATAGCCATCAATTTCAACTAATGCTTTTTTAAGTATTTTAGACACTGAAATGTGGTCTGATGAGCGGAGGCTGCATTTCATTTCACCATCTTTCTCACGTGCAACTAAAATGAGTTTTTTTGGAAATCTGTAAAGAAGCTCGTTCGAAAGGTCGCCTGTAAAGCTCATTCTGTTTGAATATGTAACTAAAAGTATTTTATTATCATCAATATCTTTAAGAGTTTTTTTAAGCATGGTTTCATATTCTTCTTTTATTTTATCAAACCTTCTAATAATAAAGTTTGCCTGGGAAGTTTCATTATTAAGAATTTCATAAGGGGTTTTAGTTCTTGTTAATATCTTGACACAGCTCAGGACATCTGATGTTTTTCCTTTGAGAATAAAAGATAATATTCTTACAAGCTCTCCAAGTTTTGTTTCATATAATGCTTTTTCCGGCTTTTTTATTTCCGGCGGCAATAAATCAGGATATTCTTTTGAAAATTCTTTTATAAAGTCAGGTAAATGCCAGTCCCCAACTGCTCCGCATGCTGCAATCCATAGGTCCTGCTTTACAATCCTATAGCAGATGCATGATACTGGTTCGCCAAAGCCATCTTTTTTTGAATTAAAGTATTTTATTCCACTGTTCTTGATAATATCATGATGGTCTATCCAGATTATTGGGACATCAACAGCATCAATAAAGTCAGGGCTTACCATTGGCTTGTCAAGTATGAAAACCTTATCCGGGCCGTAATTCTCAACTGTTTTTAGAAAAATCGGCTTAAGCTCTGGGCTGCTTTTTACAATAATGCCCTTTCCTTCTTTTTTATACCTGTAAAGCAAGAGAAAAGAGCAAAGCCCATCAGGGTCATCATCAAAGAAGAAGAGTGGCCTCTTGCAGTTGTCAAGCTCTTCCCTTATCTCTTTGTAGTGTTTTTCTGTAAGCATAATTAAAAGAAAAGAGGTTTATTAATAAAATTTTCTACTTTTTAGTCTTTGAAGATAATTGTATTATCCGGCCTTGGAACCTTTCTTAGCTTAACCCCTGCTTCCTTCAGGAATTTCCTTGCTTCTTCATCTGCATAATCATGATAGCTTATCACTTCCTTAATGCCTGCATTTACTATCATTTTCGCACAAATCATACAAGGAGTATGAGTGCAGTACATAGTTGAGTTAGAGATATTTATTCCATGAACTCCTGCCTGTATGATTGTATTCTGCTCTGCATGTATTGCCCTGCATATCTCATGCCTTGTTCCTGACTCAATGCCTAATTCATCTCTCAAACACCCAAGCTCAAAGCAATCCTTGACACCTTTTGCAGCTCCATTATAACCAGTTGTTAATACTCTTTTTTCCTTGACTATTATAGCCCCAACATGGTGCCTTAAGCATGTGCTTCTTTCAGCAACCAGGGAGGTCATTTTCATAAAATATTCGTCCCAGCTTGGCCTTTTATTTTTATTTTCTTCTGATTCCATTTAAAACATCCTCCACTTTTTTATGAAGCTCTTCAAAAGTTCCATTGTTTTCAAAAACATAATCTGCCATCGAAATGCATTTTGAGAGATTTTGATTATTTGGATCCTCACTTGTCATTTCAATTTTTTCATTATCAATAAATTCTTGAAATGAAATTTTATCTGTGCTGCTTTTCCTTTCTGAACCTCTCTCATACCTTACCATTGGGTCTGCATCAACTGCAAAAAGATAAAACTTTCCCTTGTTTCTTAAAGTAGTTATTTCTCCTGCTGTTCTCAGGCTTTCAATAACGCAGTTTTTCCCTGAGTTTTTTGCTCTCTCAAAAAGTGTCTCTGCAATATAACCTGGAGAATTTTTCTTTCTTAAATCATTTCCAACAATAACCATGCTGTCCCTATTAACAGGCATTTGCCTTTTTTTGATTTCTTTAACTAAAAACTCTCTAACTGAATAATGCTTAAATCCCTCTTTTTCAACAAGAAAATTAGCAATAGTGCCCTTACCCGCACTAAGGGTTCCTGTAATTCCTATAATCAGCATATTTTACACCTAGTTTCTAATCTCTGTTTTTTCAAAATAACCTGAAACAGCTTTTTTCATTTCATCAAGCTTATTATCCTCAAAAGGAATTATTTTTTCAAATTTTTCATCAACAAGTTTGTCCTCTCTTGGAATAAAGTTTTGGATAACATATTTTTTTGCCTTGCCAAAGCTGCTTATCCACTCGCCAATTTTCCTTAACTTTTCAGCATCATGATAACCCTTAATTACAGTTGTCCTGAACTCATAATCCAGACCAGAGTTTATTATAATTTTCATACTCTCTTCAATCTGATTAATATCAATCTTTACTCCGGCAAGAGTATTGTAATTATCTTTGTCTGCTTTAATATCCATGGCAATATAATCTATAATTTTTTCATCTATTAATTCCTTTAATTTATTTGGATTAGAACCGTTTGTATCCAGCTTGACAATAAATCCCAATTCTTTTATTTTTCTCAACAGTTCATTTAATTCAGGGTTAATTAAAGGCTCCCCGCCTGTTATGCATACAGCATCCAAGTATTTTTTTCTCTGCCTTAAAAAATCCAGAATTTCTTTTTCTTTGTATATTTTTTCTGGATTATCAGGCAAAACCAACTCAGGATTATGGCAAAAACCGCACCTAAAATTGCATCCAAATAAAAATATGGTGCAGGCTATTTTATCAGGACAATCAATTAAGGTTAATTTTTGTAATCCCGCTATTTGCATTCTTAATCCTACTCTTTGTTTATGTCATTTCAAAATATTTTCGGTCTTTAAATTCCTCAGCCTTGCCCTCGTTCCACTGCTCAACAGGCCTCAAATAACCTACAACCCTTGAATAGACCTCACATTTTGTTTTCATTTTATTACCTCTTTTATTTTTTTAAATTCTTCATTAGAGATTAACTCGCATTTAGGGCAATATTCATGCTCGCCAGGAAGATAACCATGTATTGGGCATATTGAAAAAGTAGGTGTGATAGTAAAATATGGCATTCTGAAATTTTCAGCTACCTTTCTTATTAGGTTTTTCACTCCCTCCTTGGTTAATCTCTCGCCTATATATGAATGAAATACTGTGCCCCCTGTATATTTAATCTGCAGTGGATCTTGCAGTTCAAGAGCATGAAACAGGTCATCTGTAAAATTAACCGGAAGATGGGTTGAGTTTGTGTAATAAGGTTTTGCTCCTTTTTTATAGCTTGCCTCATTTGCAACCTTGATTCTGCCAAACCTTTTTTTGTCTTCTCTTGCAAATCTGTAAGCAGTTCCTTCAGCAGGTGTTGCTTCCAGATTGTAAATGCTTCCAGTCTCTTTTTGATATCCATTGATTATTTCTCTCATAAAATCAAGAACCTTAAGTGCTAATTCATTTCCTTTTTCTGTTGTAATATCCTCTCCAGGCATAAAATTTATAATTGCCTCATTCATTCCAATTAAACCAATAGTGCAGAAATGATTTTTCCAGTATTCACCAAACCCATGATGCACTATCCTTAGATAAAATTTAGAATAAGGATACAATCCATTTTTAGTAAAGTTTTCCAGTGCCTTTCTTTTTATTTCCAGGCTTTCTTTTGCAAGGTCCATTAGCTCTTCAAGATTTTCAAAAAATTCTTTTTCATTTGATGATGTAAATCCTATTCTTGGCAGGTTTATTGTGACAACTCCAATGCTTCCTGTCAATGGGTTTGAGCCAAACAATCCACCTCCTCTTCTTTTCAGTTCAGTTTGGTCAAGCCTAAGGCGGCAGCACATGCTTCTGGCATCCTCTGGCTTCATATCTGAGTTAATGAAGTTGGAAAAATATGGAATTCCATATTTTGCAGTCATATCCCATATAGGATCATAGTCTGGATTATCCCAGTCAAAATCCTTGGTTATATTGTAAGTTGGGATTGGAAATGTAAAAATCCTTCCAACAGCATCGCCTTCACACATAGTCTCTGCAAAAGCCCTGTTAATCATTTTCATTTCATTTTCAAATTCACCGTATTTTTCTTCCTGCGGCTGCCCTCCTATAATTACATGCTCATCTTTCATATACTCAGGAATCTTTAAATCAAGGGTAATGTTTGTAAATGGGGTCTGAAAGCCAACTCTTGTTGGGACAGCCATATTAAAGCAGAATTCCTGCATGCATTGCTTAACCTGCTTATAATTAAGGTCATCATACTTTATAAAAGGGGCAAGCAGTGTATCAAAATTTGAAAATGCCTGGGCTCCTGCTGTTTCGCCCTGCAAAGTATAAAAGAAATTTACAATCTGCCCAAGCGCTGTTTTTAAATGTTTGGGAGGAGCGCACTCCACCTTTCCAGGAACACCCCTAAATCCAGTCAAAAGAAGGTCTTTAAGGTCCCAGCCAACACAATATGCCCCTAAAGTACCGAGGTCATGAATATGAATCTTACAATTATTATGCGCTTTTCTGATTGCTTCAGGATAAATCCTGTTTAACCAGTAATTTTTGATTATTCTTTCAACAATGTAATTATTCAGGCCCTGAAGTGAGAATCCCATGTTTGAATTCTCTTTTATAGCCCAGTCCTTTTCGTCGACATAATCCTCTACAACCTCTATTGTGTCAAATATTGCTTTTATTTCCCTCAAATCCTGATGGCTTTTCCTGTAAAGAATATAGGCTTTTGCGGTTTTTGCATGGCCTTCCTCAATGAGTGTTTTTTCAACAACATCCTGGACTTCCTCTACCTGCGGTATCTTTTTCTCAAATTTTTTCTCTATCTGCTCAATAACAAGATCTCCTAATTGTTTTGCTTTTTCATTATCTTTCCCGCCAACAGACTTGGCAGCATTCCAGATAGCGGCAACAATCTTCTCTTTTTTGAACTTTACAACCCTTCCGTCTCTTTTTCTTACTTTTGTCACCATTTTTTATCTCCACTATCTATTTGATATCTTTAAAGAGGTTCTTAAAGTCAGCAAGGTCCTGAAAATCACTGTATACTGAAGCAAACCTTATATAAGCGACTTTGTCAAGCTTTTTCAGGGACTGCATAACAAGTTTTCCAATTACATCGCTTTTTACTTCCTTGCCCTTTCTTCTTAATTTTTCTTCAATCTCATTAACAATCTTTTCAACCTTTTCGCGGCTTATTGGCCTCTTTTCGCATGCTTTAACTAATCCAATTGTTAGTTTATCCCGATTATAAGGTTCTCTCCTCTTGTCTTTCTTTGTAACTATTATTTCTATTTCCGGCCTCTCGTATGTTGTGAATCTTCTGCCGCATTTGAGGCATTCCCTTCTTCTTCTTGTTATTTCCTCTTCTTCAGAATCTCTCTTGTCTGTGACTTTTGTTTTTGTGCTGCGGCAGTATGGGCATTTCATTTTGGCATTGGCGGTTTATTAAAGCTTTTTTGATTTTTTGGGCTTTATTTTGGCCTTATTGCTTTTTTGTTATCTAACAGTTAATACAATATATTGTATAATAGGAACTCAAAGAATACAACCTGTTGTATTCCAGATTATTTTAAAATTATAAATCTTATTTAAATATTTCTATGCTGAGAAATATATTATTTGAATATCTAAAAAACAAAATATATATTGTTTTACTCATTCAGTGAGTTTATAATACTTTTAATATCAAGTTCTGGCTCTTCTTTTTCTATTATTTCCAGTTTAGCCTTTGTGGATGGATGTCTCGGGACAAAAAGGCATTTTTTGTTTTCTGAAAGCCCGTAAGTACTTATATTTTTGGCAATATCAATTATTTCATTCTTGTCAAAGCATAATAATGGCCTTAATATTGGTGTGTTGACAGCATTATCAAGCACAGCAAGATTATCCAAGGTTTGGGAAGCCACCTGACCAAGGTTTTCTCCGGTTACTATGAATTTTGCGTTTTCTTTTTTGGCTAGATTTTCAGCAATCCTATACATCATTCTTTTGCATAGCAAACATGTGTATTTTGGGTTTGTATTGTTTTTTATCTGGGTGAGAATTTCTTTGTGGCTAATATAATGGACTTTTTTTATTCCAAGTTTTTTGGCTATTTTATCAACTGCATTGTGGTTGTCCATGAAGAAGTTGAGGCCAATCAATTCGAGGCCTTTCTCTTTCATTAAATGAGCTGCAACAGGGCTGTCTATGCCTGGGCTTAGAAGTATTACTGCTTTCATTAATTGAAAGGTTGCTGATTAGTATAAAAATGTTTTGACAACAGATATTCAGAAATCTTTCAAAGCTGTTTTCTCTCTCAAGCATGTTGTTGTTTTGGCCATATCCAACTAACCAAGAAAGTTATAATAATGTAACTCTTTAGTACTAAATTATAGAAAAACTTATATAATATTTCTTAATTATAGTACAAAATGGCAGAAGAAATTGGAGATTTAACAAAAAATGAAATTGAAAAAAGATTCATAAAGATAGCAAAAAACCCAAATACTGTTATCTTAGAATATCCAGACCATGTTGTTTCTGACAAGCCTATACAATCTGAAGCGTATTTTAATTGTAATGGGGTTGTTTTATTAAATCACAATGTTGCAGGACTTTCTCATTATAGTCTTGGACAAGAACCTCCTGAGGAGTATATACCACAATTAATCAAAGAAATCTCAGATTGTAGTTATATTAAAGGTTTAACTGCTGTACTTATTGGTGGAAGCATAAAGCATTATCAAATAAACAAAGAAATTTTAGAAAAATATAAAATTCCAATAGTTGCAGAATATATTGATGGCTTGAATGAAGGAGAATCTTCAGAAGATTATGAAAATAAGGGCCGTAAAGATTTGGTAGTGATTCCAAATACTCAGGAAGTTCTTATGTATAGCGAACCAGTTGGGTATTTAATGGTGTATCAAAACAAAAAGTACTTGTTTCCCAATAGTGGTTGGATTCAAAATAAATTAAAATTTCTTTCCTAAAAACCTAATTTACTTTTTCTTCGTAGTCAGTTTATTGGCCGCCAAGCATATGCATAACGAAGTGAATGGTAATGTGATTA
>CAYWLA010000007.1:0-3696 GCA_964458955.1 uncultured Methanosarcinales archaeon | reverse complement strand
GTCAGTTTATTGGCCGCCAAGCATATGCATAACGAAGTGAATGGTAATGTGATTAAAACACCTATTCGTGTTAGTCCTCCAACACTGCTTATCACTGCACTTAATATCAAAAGCACCACTGAAAAAGAAAAGTTCTTTTTTGCTATTTCATAGCTTCTCTCTAATGAGTTAATTGCTCCTTTCTTCTCAGTTATTGCAATTACAACCGCATACTGGAAAAGCACCATCAAGAGCAGTCCTGGGATTACCAATAAAGCCAATCCAACACTTATTGCCAGAAAAGCAACAATAAACAATCCCCAGCTTGTAAAGAAATAATCAAAGCCCCTGAAAACATCAGAAATCTGTGCTTTCTTTCCTTTTGCTGCATTTATGCACATGAAATAAAGCCCAAAAGCCAATGGAGGGATTGTAATGATAAATATCATTCCTAAAAGAGCAACCAGTGTTCCAAGGATAAGGGCCACATACTGCTTCTTGAAAATATTAAAAGCTTTTGTTACAATCTCATTAATCATATCTTCCATACTCATAATATCACCTAATATACAATTGTAATATAATATTTAAATATTTATCTGAAAAACCAATCAAAACCTTTAAAAGGTCCAGCTTTCTATCCTACTTTATGGTGTTATATATTTACTCAAATGTTATTGGAAGCTTTGTTTTCAACACAGGCCTAAGGATAATTGACCAGACTTTGTTTGACGAGAAAGATACAGTCAATAATGCCATAAAGCTAAATAATAATGAATGGCTTGAGAAAGAAAAGGCCCTAATCAAAAAGCATGGCCATAAGATAATATTCTTAGGTAAGAAAAAAACTGAACTAAATGGAATAGAATTGTCCCCTGAAGATAAATTTGAAATAATAAATGAAAGGATCTCTGAAATTCCTAATTTTTACCAGCTTATGAGAAAAGCAGGAATAGCAATAACAAGAAACAAAATAAAAAACTCAGTAAAGCAAGACACTCTTGTAATACAGGCAATAAGCAATATTGATGAACTAGATAGGGTTGCAAATACATTAGTAAAAAGATTAAGAGAATGGTATGAGCTTTATCTGCCAGAGTTTTCGAAACAATTAAGAGACAATGAAAAGTTTGTTGAATTAATACTTAAAAACAAGAAAAGCGAGATTCTAAAAGAAATCAACATAAGCAGCAAGAAAAGCATGGGTGCAAACCTTGATGAAATAGACCTAAAACCAATAACAGAATTAGCAAAAAGAATAACCTCCTTATATGATCTAAGAGAATCACAATCACAATATCTTGAATTAATAATAAAAAAAACATACCCTAACATGTATGCAATAACTGGCTCACAGATAGGAGCAAAATTAATCAGCTTTGCAAGAAGCTTTGAAAAGCTTGCAAAATTCCCAGCATCAACAATACAATTATTAGGAGCAGAAGAGGCATTGTTCAGGCATTTGAAAACTGGTGCAAAATCACCAAAATATGGAATACTGCATGAGCACCCCCTTGTAACCCAGGCAAGAGCATCTGAAAGAGGAAAAGTAGCAAGGGCATTAGGCGATAAGATTTCAATAGCAGTAAAAGTTGATTTTTTCAATGGAAAATTCATAGGAGACAAGCTAAGAAAACAGCTGGAGGCAAGATTTTCCAGAAAATGATAACACAACCAACAAGGTTTCAGGGAATTTATGAAACCATAAAAGGAAAGAAAAGGTCATTATTAACAATAAACCTCTCGCCAGGCAAAAAAGTATATGATGAAATCCTGATAAAAGACCAGGGTGTTGAATACCGCACATGGAATCCAAAAAAAAGCAAGTTAGCAGCAGCAATAATGAAAGGAGCATCCCAAATAGGGATTAAGCCCTCAAGTACAGTCCTTTACCTTGGCTGCGCATCCGGAACAACTGCCTCACATGTATCTGATATTGTCGGAAAAAACGGCTTTGTCTTTGCACTTGACTTTGCTCCAAGGGTAATGAGGGAAATGGTTTTTGTATGTGAAGCAAGACAGAATATAATGCCAATAATGGCAGATGCAAACAATATTGAAAGCTTTGAGAAATATATAACAATGGTTGATATTATCTTTCAGGACATTGCACAAAAAAATCAGGCAGAAATATTTATTAAAAACTGCAGGAAATTCCTAAAACCCGGCGGTTTTGCTCTTTTAAGTGTCAAGGCAAGAAGTGTTGATGTTGCAAAAAAACCAAAAAATGTTTTTGATGAAATAAGAAGAAAGCTTGAGAATGAGCTTACAATAGTTGATTACAGAACTCTTGAGCCCCTTGAACTTGATCACTGTATGTTTATCTGCAAAAAGAAATAAATACTAACACATTATTTAAACTAAAATGAGCCTAAAACTATACAATACCTTAACAAGGAAAAAAGAAGAATTTAAACCAATAGGAGCAGGACATGTGGGCATCTATAGTTGCGGGCCGACCGTCTATAACTTCGCCCACATAGGCAATTTCAGGGCCATGATTTTTGCAGATTTGGTTAGGAGATACATCAAATACAAGGGTTACAATTTAACGCATGTCATGAACATAACTGATGTAGATGACAAAACAATAAGGGACTCAAAAAAAGAGGGCATAACATTAAAAGAATTCACAGAAAGATACACAAAATATTTCTTCGAAGATTTAAAAACATTAAATATTGAAAAGGTTGATATTTATCCAAGGGCAACAGAACATATTAAGGAAATGATTAATTTGATTAAAAAGCTTCTTGAAAAAGGCTATGCATACAAAGCAGATGATGCAATTTATTATAATATCAAGAAATTCAATGAGTATGGCAAGTTATCACATTTGAAGATAGATGAGTTAAAGGCTGGCGCAAGGGTTGCAAATGACGAATATGATAAAGATAATGCTCATGATTTTGCATTGTGGAAATTCTGGGATGAGAATGATGGAAATGTTTTTTGGGAAACAGAATTAGGAAAAGGGCGCCCCGGATGGCATATTGAATGCTCTGCAATGAGCATGAAATATTTGGGAGAGACTTTTGACATTCATACAGGAGGGGTTGATTTGATATTTCCCCATCATGAGAATGAGATAGCCCAGAGCGAGGCAGCAACAGGAAAACCCTTTGTAAACTACTGGCTTCATAACGAGCATTTATTGGTTGACAACAAAAAAATGAGTAAAAGCATTGGAAACTTTTACACCTTAAGGGATTTATTAAAAAAAGGATACAATCCAAGATCGATAAGATATGTTTTAATTGCAACCCATTACAGGCAGAAGATGAACTTCAGCTTTGACGGCTTGGAAGCAGCTGACAGTGCAATAAAACGCCTTGACGAATTCATGACAAAGCTAAATAATTTCAAAGGGACTAATCATAATCCAAAAGTAGCTGAGATTATTGAAAAAACAAAAAATGATTTTGAAAATGCAATGGATGATGATTTTAATATCTCAATTGCATTATCTGCTGTTTTTGACTTTGTGAAGAATGTTAATACCTTACTTATGAACAACGAGATGAGTAAAGAGGATGCCCAAAAGGCAATCAAGCTCATGAAGGGCTTTGATTCTGTAATTGGCATTCTAAAGGATGAGAAAAAACAAGAAATTAGTGAAGAGATAAAACAGTTAATAGAAAAAAGGCAGGAAGCAAGAAAAAACAATGACTACAAATTAGCAGACAAGATAAGAGATGAGCTAAAGGAAAAAGGAAT
>CAYWLA010000006.1:20538-24717 GCA_964458955.1 uncultured Methanosarcinales archaeon | reverse complement strand
GAATCTATTTGTTTAATGTAAATATTTGTATTGTATGTTTTAGAATTAATATTTTGAGGAATATTAACTATTACTCTTATGTTAGTGCTTTTGCCTGCTGGAATTGAAACTTTTTGTGGAATAAATTCAAACCAGTCTTCATAATTAGTTGTATACACAAGATAGTTTGTTTCTATGTCCTGTGTGTTAAAAAGAGTAAATTCTCTCTCAACAGGAACCTCTTTTGGCACAACACCAAAGTCAAGTCTTGCAGGAGAAACACCAATAGCATTTGCTGTTGTGAATGTAAGCAGAAAAATAAAAAATGAAAAAATAATAAGCCTCATCTTCAGTTAGCAATGGCTGTCATTGTTATAGAGCCAGTGTAATCACCTTTTTCTGTTCCTGTTGGTATATACAGCTTTAGGTTCATATTCGTACAACTTGACTCGCCATATCCAAGATTAATGTCTGCTATCAAAGGACTTATTGATAAAGGCTTAAATGAAGATGTGCCAAACTCATAGTACAGATTATTTATACCTATGATTTCATTACCATTACTAAGGTTTGTGCCGCTAATTTCAATATTAGAAATAATATTTCCAATATTACAAATTGTTGAACCATTATCTCCGGTTAGAGTATTATTGGTTCCGGTTATGAGGCTGCCAAAACTGATTTGTCCAGAACTAATGTCAACAGCCAAAAGCTCAAGATAGTTAAACTCTGTTGTGTTAATCTGTTCTAAACTGCTGTTATCAACTGCCTTAACATCTGCTGTGTATGTTCCGGGAGCATCATAAAAGCTCATATTTGTTTTGCCTTCATAAATGGCTTCATATTCACTTATTGTTTCTTTCTTTAAAAGCTCTATTTCATTGTTATTGATTGTTGCAATCACACTAATAATATCATCTATGCTGTCATCATCACCTATAACAGCGCTTATTGTAATCTCTTTATTTTTCCCAGCATTGGGCATTACCTGGAATCCTTGTGTGCTATAACAATCTGGAGAGATATTTATGCTGTTAACAGATGGAATGCTACCGATAACATTAACATAAAGAGGAATTATATCTGAATCTGCATTATCATTAACACTATTTTTCATTCCAGGAGTTCCTCCATTCACCCTGCTTTCATTCCAGTTATCTTTTGTACTCTCTTCATCCGGGTTCTTTTTCTCTAAGCTCTTTCCATTTCCATCTTCACCCCAGGCGGAGGAATAGTTAACACAATCAATTGATGTCAGAGAGCTATTAATGCATATAAGCTCACCTGTGTTACTTAGTAAGAATACGCTGTCAATCAGAGTTCCATTAAAACCAGGATAATCCAATAAAAAACTATTACTATTATCAGCTATAACAGCATATCCATTTTCAGGAATGATCATATCTCCCTGAATAAGAGTTAGTCCGTGATTTTTACCATCTTCATATAATGTCCAGCCAGCAATATCTATATCATTAGCTTCATTGTTGTACAGCTCTATCCATTCTCTGTCAGTATCTGCTCCATATGGATCATACATTATCTCATTAATAACAATTGCATCTGCACTTTTTGCCATAAGAAAAGCAAAGCAGAGCCAAACAACCATGCAAAATTTTTTATTATACATTATTCACACCCCCAAAATTAAGTTAGGATAGCTAACTAAAAAATAGTTTTTAACGCTTTCCAAGAAAAAACATTCAAATATTCGCTATAAAAAGAAATCTTTTGGTTTTCATGAAAGGTTTACAATTTTGGATTAGAAAATATAATCTATTATTGGTTTTAGACTGCTTCTTTTGATCTCCATTTCACTTTAATTGATTTTTTTCTTAATTAACTCCTTCAATTTTCCAATAAGCTCTTGAATATCTTTAATTTTCCTTTCAATATAGCCTTGCTCAACAAAAAATCCATTATAAGCAATTTTGTTTCTTGTTATTCTTAAATCATCTATTAAGGATACTTCATATTCATTAAATTCCTTGTAGTTGGATTGAATATACTCTACTAGTTTTTTATGTGCTCCTTCACCATAAGTTTTATATCCATCAAGCAGAAGAATAACGCTTATCAATTCTCTTATTACATCATAATATTCTTTTGTAACATTAGAACTAAATTTAGCAACATCAATAACCTTAATCATTTCTATTGTGGTATTCACCATCTTTAGAATAGATTGTGCTTTTTCCTTATTTGGTGTTATTTTGATTAGACCTTCTTCCATTTTAAGAGTTGTATCCTCAAATATCCTTTAAGTTTATCACCATTTATAATATTTTGCTTCAATTCTTCACTTAATTTATCAAAGTTCTTCTCAAAGAAGATATTTATCTTTCTTTTTAATTCTTTTTCGTATTTACTTAAATCTAATTTTTTCTGCTCACATTGTAAATATAAATCAATGTCACTTCCTTTAACATCTTCCCCCATTGAAGCAGAACCAAATAGAATAATCACATCAGGCATACATTTTTCATTAAGATAATCTAAAAGCCCAGATTCTTTTATTCTACGAATTATATTCAGTCTTTTTAAAAACTTAAAATAATTATTATCTCGATTAGCATAATAAACAGGATATTTATGAATTCTATGCTCTTTTTTAATTATAAGTTCTGCTTTTTCAAGTTCTTCTAAGTATAACTTAACAGACTTTGGAGCAAGATTTATCTTTCTGCTTATCTCTCTAAGTTGAAACCCTATACCTTCAGGTAATGGATTATTAAAAAATATTTCTAAAACCCTATCTAAATTATCTTTCTTTAACATATGTAATAATAATATTACAACTGATATATAAATATTACGGTTTTCTAGTATATATTTAGCCCAGAGAAATAAAATGTAGTCTTAGCAAATGCTTTGTAATTATTAGTTAAACTCAATAATTTAATTGAAACTAAAAGAATAAAATAAAAATAAAAAATTAAAAAATTATCTTTTTGGGAATAGCCTGAATATCATTGTCAGGAATATTCCTGCTAAGATAACTACTGATGTTACTAGCAAAACAAGATACAAGCTTGTGTCCATGAATGATATTTCTCTTGTCACTTCACCACCAGTTGTTTCTTCTTCCCCTTCTTCTGGTTCAACAATAATAATATCTTCCTCCTCTTCTTCCTCTTCTACAGGAATTGTTACTACACACTTGCTTATTACAAGGTCTGTTGAGCCATATGCATTCAAAATAAATTCCTTATCATAGTAGTCTGATGAATCATAGTAAACCTTTGTAAGTACCTTGTAGGTTCCAGGTAAAATATCATCCCCTACTGTTATTGTATAAGATTTACTCCAGTCATCTCCCTCATCAATCTCAAGGTCTTCTTCTTTTATATTGATTCCCAAGGCAGCGTTTTCTACTGTTAATATAATCTCATCTTCATCACTGCTTCCAAAATTAACAAGCTTAACATTGAATGTTGTTTCCCTGTCACAGGATAATGCTGTCTGGTCAAACTCTGCTCTCTTAAGATCCATGTCATGTTTTTCTTTCTCTACTCTAAGAGTAAGTGTCCATTCAACCTTGTGTTCTACATTTGATTCTTTCTCTTCTCCTTCTACAACAATTTCAATTTCATAATCTCCTTCATCAACAGCCATAGGTATGTCAAACTCAACTGATTTTGTTGAGCTCTTTTCATCTGCATTAAGGTCAAATTCTTTTGTTTCTTCCTCTAAGTCATCATCACCCTCATCATCAATATTTTTTATTGTAACAGTAATAAATATATTCTCTATTTCTATGTCTTCTTCATCTTCATCATCTTCATCAAATAAGCTTTTTATTACAAAATCAAATTTAACAGTTGATTCTGGCTTGGCTTTATCACTTATTGTCTCCCCATCATCTAAATTTGAATCTCTTTCGCCATCAACATAAACATCAAGGTCATATATCTGCAACATTGATTTTCTGTTTACTGTTATTGTAAAAACAGCTGATGATGTTACGGTTCCATCAGTGACACTTACAGTGCAGTTTGTTGTTGCTGTTGGTTTTGTATCATTAACTCTTGTTGCAGTTAATATATTTCCTGAGATAGTACAAGAAACTAATGAAGAATCACCAACTGCAGTTACAGAATAATTTAATGAATCACTATCTGCATCAGAAGCTGAAACAGTGGTTGTATCAGAACTCTCATGAGAATCAATTATGATTGCTCCTGCGCTGATTGTTGGTGC
>CAYWLA010000006.1:0-20438 GCA_964458955.1 uncultured Methanosarcinales archaeon | reverse complement strand
TGCTGCATTAACTGCTGTTGCGAGAAACAGCATAAAGAATAAGCCAACTAAGCTTCCTATTAAAAAGGTTTTTTTCATTTTTTTACCCCCTAAATTTGATCTATTTTAATTTATTTTTTGTTTATTTTGAAAATATACATATGTATAGACATATATTATTGTTAAGTAGTTACACATCATATATAAAGCTTACTATTCTGCGATATGTATAATGGATTATATATTTATATTAAGCCTAGTTATATTAAAGTATATTAAGAAAAAGCTTAAGAAATGATTCCAAACTTATCTAAGGCTCTTTTTAGCTCCCTATGGCCTTTTGCATAGGTTTTAAGCGGAATTTTTTTAATCACAGAGTCAACTGCCTGTCTTATTGCTATTGCTCCTGCTTTTGTGCCGTCTGGATGGCCATGGCAGCCGCCGCCAAACTGCATCACTATATTATTACCCATTATTTTCATAAGTGGTGGAATCCCCCCTGGATGGAGCCCGCCAGAGCATACTGCAAGGGTTGGCTTTATATTATGCCATTTCTGCTCAAGTACATGAGTTCCTTTTTCATGGATTATTTGATCTTCTATATCTTCTCCTATATCTTTTACTTCATGCTTTGTTCCGGTCATCTTGCCTACTATTGCACCAATATGCAGCTGGTCAGTACCTATAAGCCTTGCAATCTTTGCAATAGCAAGCATGCTTATTCCATGCTTTTCATTTCTTGTGAAAGCTGCATGTCCTGCTCGGTGAGCATGTATAACAAGCCCTAAATCAGCATTCCTTAATGTCTGCAATGCAGACCAGCCAGAAGTAATAATATCTATCATCACATACCTTCCGCCATTTGCCTTAACAAATCTTGCTCTTTTCAGCATCTCATTTGTTTCAGCAGTCACATTCGGCATGTATATTTTAGTTTCTCCTGTTTCTTTCTCAGCCTTGTTTCTCATCTTTAAGGTTTCAATAACTCTTTTATTGAATTTATTAAACTTCATAGAGGTAAGGTTTTCATCATCCTTTACAATATCAAGGCCGCCTGTCCAGGCATCATAAGCTACCTTTGCATGCTCTTTTTCATTTAAGCCGAGCTTTGGCTTTACTATTGTGCCTATTAAAGGCCTTTTTCTAATGCCTGTGATTTTTCTTATGCCATTTATTCCAAATCTCGGGCCTTTAAATGATTTTACAATTGATTCTGGAAAAGAAATATCCAATAAACGCAAATTCTTTAATGCGCTCATACCAAATATATTTCCTGCAATGCTTGAAAGGATTTGAGGCATATTGCCTTTTTCAAATAAATTTTCATTGTAGGCAATTCTTATTATGTTTTTTTTCTTATTAATATAAAATACGCTTGGCTTTAAGGTTCTAGCGATTCTCTTGTTCATAGTTCCAATATCAGTCCATGTTCCTATAGAAGACTCTAGTGCAACATTGCTCGCAGCCTTCTCAATAGTTGTATTATTTGGCTCTAGATAGAACTCACATATTAAGTCAGTTTTCTGTGGCTTGTATTTGAGATCAATATAGTTTAACAAAAAAACACCTTTTTTTATTTATTTCTAAAATTAAAAACCTTTGTTAAATCAACATTATCTTCGGCATAATGTTTTTCACTCTTATGCTCTTTTTCTGGCTCTTTTTCTCTTTTTTTCTCTTCAGAGTTTTGCTGTGATTCTATGTTTTCATCTGGATTTTCTTCCGAGTCTTCTTCTTCGGATTGCTCAATTTGCTCTTGTTCTTTTTCTTCAGATTTTTTTGGTTTTTCTTCTTCATAAATAGACTTGGAATCCTCTTCCATCAGCTCTTCCACTGTTCTTTCTTCTTTTGTAACATCATAATCTGGCTTTGTTCTGTCAACAGGCTCTATATCATCAACTGTCGGAAGCCCTTCTTTTTTTTCTTCAATTTCTTCTTTAAATTCATCCTCTTCGCATGATTCTTCAGGCTTAATCTCTTCTGATTTTTCTTCAGGAACTTCTGATTCTTCACTGATTGTTATTTCCTCAGGTTCGTCGCTCAAATCTTTCTCTTCCATAACTTCTTCAATGGTTTCCTGCTTCTCAACTGGCTTTTCTATTGGTTCTTCAGCTTCTTTTGCTTCCTCAATTGATTCTTTAACTTCCTCAACTGTTTCTTCAGGCTTTTCTTCTTTATTCTCTTCAGAATCTTGTTCAATAGGCTCAGGTTCTTTTACCTTAACCTCTGGCTTTTCCTTTGGCTTTCCAATCATGTTTTTTGCCAGTTCTATTGCATCATGCATGCTTGCAGCAAGACCATTATCCTTCAAGGATGTAGCTAACTTCATTATCTCATCTGGAACATTCATTGTTTATCACCTTGTTATTTTATATTATTATTTAAAGATAAACTTAATATTATATAAAAGTTATCTTTTGGCAAAGAAGATTATGTCTTGGTTTTCCTCAATTGTTTTTGTTATCATAAACAATTTTTGTATGCTGTCTTTTATCTCATTTATTTTAGCTGACCTTTTCAATATGCTTAATGCAATATTTTTTCTGGAAACCCTTTTTATCTCTTCCAAACCTTTCTTTATATCCTTAAAGTTGTGAATTGCAGTAACAGATATAACAGTATCAAAAGAACTGTCTTTAAATGGCAGATTTTCAGCATATGCCTGTATGTAAAACGCGTTTTTTCCCTGGTTTAACATTTCTATGCTTGGGTCAATCCCTATTTTGATGCAATTAAATTCATCTGCAAAAATACCTGTGCCGCAGCCAACATCCAAAAGAAAATCCTTTTTTTTGATTTCTAAATTATCCTTTATCAGCCTTATCTTGCTTAACTGCTCTTCTTTGTGCAATTTATTATAAGACCTAGATATTGAGTTATAATAATTCATCTTCAGATTTGCTCTACTTCATCTTCTACATTGTATTGAGCAATATGGTATGCATCAAGCTTAAATGGATAACTTGGTGTTGTCGTTGTTATGCCTGTTATATTATATAACTTATATCCATAACTTGTTCCAGGATTACACTCATCACTCCAGAAACAGTAGTCAACATAGCTTTTATCAGTAATATCATTGCATAATGTCTGGTTTATCATTGATTCTATGCCGCAGCATAATGAAGGTAAAGTATCATTATAAAATCTCATAAGATAGCTCGGTGAATGCTCAGTTGACTCATTAGACTCATGCCTGTAAGTTGCGTTTGTAATGTGTATTTTTAATGTATCAACATTCCATTCTGTGTCATTAAACGAAGTTTCTTTTATTTGGTGAGAATAACCTGAGTTTATAAGGTATAAAGGGTCATCAAAACCAATAATACTTATAATTATACTAATTGTTTCTCTCTTGTTCCATGATGCAATTCCTGCATCAACAGAATAATTCATAGTTAAATTAACACCAACCTGCCATGGTCCTGTATCATCAGACTGAAAGATTACAGTATTTATGTTATCCTCATCAAAACTTGTTGTTATATGCAATACATCCTGTGACATTCTTTCAATATCTTCAAGCCTGTAGATAAAAGTATTGTCCTGCATTAATGTAATTCCCATATTACTAATATCTGCACCATCTATTGTTCCATTTAACATCACTTCTTTGAATGCTGCATTTAAGGCATTTTCATTATCTAAAAAACCTGTTTTGTTTATGTACAAAATAATTGACTTAAGTGCATTATAGCTGCTTGTATATAGTGATGTTTCAAGGTAAGATGTTTCAAGGTTTCTTAAATAATTATCAGCTGTTTTAACCCTTGATTTAAGTACAGGGATCTTGTTTTTTGAAGTGACATAAACATCAGAGGAAAATGATAAAACCAAAACACTTACAACAAGGATTGCCATAAATGTGAAAAACACCCCTTTTTTATTTTTTATTGCCATGTTATTACCTCTGATGTATAAGGTCCCCACATTAAATTATTTATCTGCCCAAAGATTATATTTTTTGATGATATCAGGACTCTTGAGGTTTCCATACCTTTTCCCTTTGTATAATTAAATAATATATCACTTCCATCCTTAATTAATAGCTGGAAGTTATATTCTGGAGGAATTATTCTTAAGAAGACTTTTTCTGTGAAATTGCCTGCTGTATTATTCATTTCCCTATAACAGAATTCTCCTAACTGCTCTAAAACAGTATTTTGTGTATTTGTTATGTTCCCATCTGCTGTTAAATTACTTACATATTCATTATCACTTAGCTCATAAATTTTTATTGATGATGCAGTGTCTATAACATCCTGAGAAAGAAAAGCTGTCTGCATCTCATAAGGCTTATTTGTTCGGGCAAACAAGATTAAAGAAATGCCAATAACTATAATGCTTGTTGCAATAAAAGCGTCTAATGTGAAAAAATATGCCTTTTTGTGCATTTTAACTTTCTTCTTCTATTTTTACTTTATCGCTGCCTATGCCAACTGTTCCATCACTTTCATCTATATAAATTATGTTTCCATCATCATCCTCAAAATGGATGTAAAACTCCCCTTCTATGCCAAGCTCTTTCTTAAGGTTTTCATAGCCTTCTGGGGTTTGACTTTTTTCAATAAGCTCATCTATTTTTCCTTCATCAACCTTTTTTTCCAGGACAGCGCTTTGGTTTTCCCCTGTTCCTGATGATATCAGGATATCAGGAACTGTTTCACCTTCATCTTTAAGCTTTTCTGCTTCATTAGGTTTTGACGACATATCAATAATATAAAAAAATCCTATAATCACAACAATAAATATAAATATTGCTATCATCACATCCAGAGACCATGTTTGTGCTTTTTTCATTTAAATTACCTCTTTTTATGAGCATACATTTAAGCAGATGATTCCATCCTTCTTTAAAATGTTATTTTCTCCTTTGTCAATAAAGCCATCAACATTTTTTGGCAATAGTTTGACTGTTTCATAAGTTTTTGTAAAATCAACATATTTAAGCACTAACTTGCTATAGTTTGTTTTCATAGTGGTTGAGCTTATAAGTGTTACTGAGTAATCAATGCCTTTTAGTGTTTGCGGGATTTCAAAGGTTCTTGAATAGCCGTCCTCAACTCCTGTTGCAATATCAATCTCCCCCTCAATAACAGAGCTCATGTCCTCTATAAGCTGGCGGTCTTTTTGATTCTGCACATCAACCATTCTCTCTGCAATAACAAGAAGGAATATGTTAAATGTCAAAAACATAAATCCAATCAACAATGCAACTTCAATGGATGATTGTGCTTTTTTCATATTGATACCTATTCAACTCTAATTAATACATTGTCTCCATTTGCCTCAACTATAACATGCTTTAGCCCGGGGGAATAATCTCTTTTTGTGAAATTATAACAGCATTGACCACTAGTATCATTAGCAGTTATATTTGTGGTAATATTAACTACTGATTTAAATGAAATATCTGAACCATCAGCTAAAAAAAATACAAGTTCTTTGTTGCACCATATTTCCATATTCCTAACACCATCAGGCATTGTTAAGTCAAGGGTTGTTTTGGATGGGCCCCCAAGATAATATACTTTCTCTGCAGCATCAATTATTTGTGTTCCAAACCTATTAATCTGACTTTGAGCTATTTCTTGATTTGACCTGTGCGAATAACTGTAAAAAATATATATTGAAGGCAGAATTACAAGTGTTATCATCCCTGCCACAAGCAGGTATTCCATTGATGCCTGTGCTTTCCTAATCACTGCCATTATTATCTAGAAAACCATGTTTAAATATATAAAAGCTTTGTGCCTACTCAAAAGTAATTTTAACTAAATTCAAGACTAATATAATCCTGTAATTCCAACTAAAGTATAATAAATAAGAGGATTAAATTAATATTATAAAAAATAATTAAACTAATAAATTAAGAAAAATAAAATAAAAAAGAATTAAATTAAAAAATAATTAAAAAAAATAAGAGAATTACTCAACCTTAGCCATTAACTCTCCTTCCATTGTGTGGATAAACTTACCACAGTTAATCTCTCTCTCTTCAGCATCACCGCCAGGGGTGTCACTACAATAAGTAATTGTTATATCACCTTTTGTCTTACCAGTAAATGATGCTACCTCCATACATGTTATTGTTACAGTGTCACTATCACCATTTGCAAGATGCCATCCAGTTATACCATTGTATAAACCATCAGTTTTGTCATCGCTATCACAACCAGTTAATACATCACCTGTAATATTTATGCTTCTAATCATTATACCTTGTCCCATTCCATTTTCTAATCTAAGCCTTATTGAGCCAGTGCCAGCACTACTTATTAGGTGGTCCCTACAGTACAATCCCATTGGCAGAGTGCATTTCTCTGGCAAAAGATTTTGCGGGTTTAAAACACCAAAATATGCTAATGCACCAATAACAACCAAAACAACCAGGATTGCCCATCCATAAGTCATTAAGAATTCCATGGCAGCCTGTGCCTTTTTTTTCATAACCATTTTATCTCCTCCTTTTTTTATTAAAACAAATCTTTATGATGATTATACTACTGCTTTTATATAAAACTTTCGTTTTTTTTTAGTGAATTAAATTGTTATTAAGCCGCTGAATACTCTTGTAAGCACAATCATAAACAAAAAGTGCAGCAAAAGTGATGATGCAATAAATATAGGGATATATGCAACTCCTGCCTTGATGCTTCCCCTCCTTATTATTGAAACTATCATAGATGAAAAGGTGGATATTATAACAAGGGCATATCTTGAAAAAACCACAAAGTCTGACTCCTTTATTGATATGCTTGAGATAGTTAGTGGAAGGTTCATTCCGCCGCTTATTTGCGTAGCTCCAATCTTGGAAATAAAATTTCCTAAGATAACAAGCAGCTGGTATGAAAGTGCAAACAGACCCGGTGCAATTACTATCACAACAAATGTAATGAATATCACATAAGTCATGTTTGTGGCAGCCATCTCTTTTTTCAGCATCCTTGTCTCACTAATATTCTCAATAACTTTATCAATAAGCTCTGCTACCTGACCTCCGCCCTTAAGTCCCTCTATAATAAGGTTGAATGCTCTCCTTAGCATTGGAGAATCATACTTATCTGTAAATTCTGTTATTGCTTCATCAACATCCTGTCCTGTCATAACTTTTTTTGCAGCAAGCCTTACCTCAGTGGCAAGTATTCCAAACTCCGGCTTTATAGCAGCCCATAATGCCTTTTCAAAAGACATCCCTCCTTTAAGGTTCTCTGAAACAAACTTTAAGAAATCCTGCAGCATTTCTTCCATTTCTCTTGTCCTGTTAAAAATTTTTAAATCCAAATAAAAGTATATTATAGCAAATGTAAGAACAGCAATAATTGAGGCTATAGCAAGGCCTGAAACAAATGCAAGAATAAAAAGTTTTAATCCAGAGAAGGATTCAATAAGAAGAGGGTAAGCATAAAAGAAAAACAGCAGAATTGTCAATGCTATAAACCCATAAAAAAGGGCACCAAATAACCTATATGGAACCTCTGTTATTCCTGCATTAAGAAGGTATTTTCTAAGCCTTGGCCTAACCTTCTCAGGAATTATTGCTTTTCCAAATTCCTCTAAAAAGATTAGTTTCATAGGTTCACCATTGGCCTTGCTGATTTAATTAATGATATAAACAAAAATTGTATAATAGCCAAAAAGAACAAAACCGTAAAAAGGTGGCTCATGCCAATATCAAGATCCATAAAACTGGAAACAATTACAATCATAGTTACTCCTAATGAAGGGATTACACATGCAATTATCATGTAAAACATAACTAATGAATTAAGCTTTTTTCCATACTCTTTTATTTCTATTATTTCTTCCTGCGTTATCTGATTCAAGGTCTTTCTCAGGGAGTCTGCTACCTCTGCCCCTGTTTTCAATGATGTTACTATCTGCCACAGTATAAGCCTGAAGTTTTTTGATGCATTATATTTTCTTGCGTTTTCAAGTGATTCTTCTATTGGTGTTCCCATATTTATGTCATCAACTATTTCCTTAAAGTATTTTCCTGCAACCCCATAGCTCTTTGATGCATCAATAAGCGCATTAAACAAAGGGGTTCCTGATTCAAGCTTGACAAGGAGGTATCTTCCTGCAAACAGGACTTCCTTGTTTATTTCCCTTTCTCTTTTCCTTATGTAAACTTTTGGCGTCTGAAGCATAAATACAAATACCAATACCAAAACGAGGACAAATAACAATGGGAGTATTGACAAAGAGCTCATCTGCTTTTCAAGTATTACAAAAATGAAAAATGTTGCAGCTATTGCAGATGAAAAAGAGAAAATTATTGCTTTCTTTACAAGCTGTTTAGGGGTTTCCCTCATATGGGCAACTATCATCTCTTCCTTTAATTTAGGAAGCTTCCTAACAAGAATATTAACTAAATCAATAATTTATATCACCCTTGGTGTTTTAATTTTTTAATGTAATACTTAGCAAATATCAATCCTATCTGGTGTATATTTGTGATATTATTCTTAACAAGCCATTTTAGTATGTTTATTTTCTCATTTATATCTGCCTTTATCTCGTCATGTGTGAGCCCTGTGTAAAGGTTTATTGTCTCCATAAGAACCTGAGATTCATTTATTTGGTTTAGCTGGTCTTTCTGTGCATCCAGCTGCAATAAAACATTCGGGTCACCGTTAGGCAATATCTCTGCAATCTGCAATGTCCTTCTTTTTCCAACTCTTCTGTCACGATGCTGCACAACTATTAATGAAAGAGCATTAAGCATAAGCTTAGGAATATCTATCGGCGGATTTGTCATCCTTACAACAGTTTCTCTTGCATTATTTGCATGCAGTGTAGCATAAACAGAATGCCCTGTATGCATTGCCTCAAACAGCACTTCTGCCTCTCTTTTTCTTCTTATTTCACCGACAATTATTTTGTCTGGCCTCATTCTAAGTGAGTTTACAAGAAGGTCCAGCATGGTTACTTCGCCCTTACCCTCTGGATTTGGCAATCTTGTTTCTAAAGGAACCCAGTGAAGGGAATCAGGCAGGGTTATCTCTCTTGTATCCTCAATGGAGATTATCCTCTGGTTTGGCGGAAAAAAATTAGAAATAACATTAAGCATGGACGTTTTTCCAGAGCCTGTTCCACCTGTAATCAATATGGAAAGCTCATTCTGGACTGCAAGCCATATCAATGCAGCTGCATAATATGATAAAGTTTTCTCCTTTAGAAAATCAGTTATGGTCCATGGTTTTTCAGCAAATTTTCTTATTGATATTGTGTTGCCTACAGTTGAAATTGGGCTAAGTGTAGCATTAACCCTGTCACCGCTTGGCAGGCTGGCATCCATCAACGGCTTTAATAAGGTTATCTCTTTCCCAACATCACGGCCAATCATTGTTGAATAATGCCTTATCTTTGACTCTGATGATATCCTTACATTTGTCTTGAGCCATCCGTGCTTGCGGTGATAAACCCAGACAGGTTCATTAGCGCTGTTTATGACTATATCCTCCAGATTTTTGTCTCTTAGCAGTATATCAATATTCCCAAGACCTATGTTCTCCTGTATTAAATAGTTTACAAGCAGGTCAGATGTTTTCTTGTCAACATCAGGAAAATATTTTTTTATTAAAACAAGGATTTCTTTCTGAAATTTGTCTTTAATAGCGCTTTGGCTGCTTGAATCCTCTATCTTTATATCACCAACATTAATCCTTGAAACAAACTCCTCTCTTATTTTATGCAAAATGATATTGGTTATTTTGCTGATATTTAAAATGGATACAGTATATAGTGGAACAAACTCATTCCTGCTCAATGTTATATCTACATTAACTACAATGTTATTAACATTAAGTTTATAGGAATCAATTTTTACTGTTTCTTGTTTTTTATCCAATTTTACACCCTTTTTTATGTATTTTTAAGTTTAATTAATTATCTTTTAGCAGCAAGCCCTGGCGGTGTTGGAGGCATTAATTCCTGCTCCCCTTTTTTTTTAAAAAATTTTTTGAATATCTCTGACTTTTGCTTCTTCATTGGCTTTTCAGCAGCTTTAGGCAGAGGAACATTTGGACTTGGAGCAGGAGGGATTTTCTTTAAAGTAAATTTTTGATGTGATGGAACAGGAGAAAATGTTGGTTTAAAGGGCAATGGCTTAAGCTTTGGCTTAATGTTAGGCATAACAAGCTGCGGCTTTTGGATGAGGGGTCTCAATTTTTTGATATTTGCTGCCTCAACAGGTTTTTCAGGCTTAAATTGTTCTATGCTAGGTAAAGGAATATCAGCAAATTTTTTATTTGCCTTTGGTTCTTCGAGTTCTGGAACTCTCATTTGTTTTTCTTTTAGTTCCTCATGGCTTGAAATATCCTTATAAAAAGCCATAATTCTCGTCCTGAGCATAGTTTTTTTCTCCAAAAAGCCGGTTGGCATAGAATTATATACCATCATAAGCTGTTTATAAGTATCATTTGCAAGCTCAAAATTTTTATTTTTAACATAGTTAAATGCATCTTCAAGCATTTTATTTATCTTTTGATATTTAATATTAAAATCTTCAGAAGATTGCTTATCTAATTCCAATGCAAGTGTTTCATATAACCCCAATATGTTTTTCTGTATATCTGTTTTCTGCTTTAAGAATCCCTCAGGCATGCTATAAAAAACATTTTTAATTTGATTATATGCCTCGCTTGCAGATTCAGGGTCTCTTTCTGCCATCTTTCTTTTCATAAGCCCAGATAACTCATTTATTTTTTTTGTTTTAATCTCTATATCTTTAATAGCAGATATTTTATAGTTTGATAGTAATTCTTCATACAGCCTTATTATCCTTACCTGAAGTTCTGATTTTTCCTGCAGGAATCCTTTTGGCAGGCTGTTATAAAGTTTCCTTACCTTCTCATATAGCTTGATTGCAAGAGGGATATTTCCTTCATTCATGGATTGCTTCAGCTCCTCCAATAGATTGATTATTTCCAATCTTTTTACTGATGTGTCTCTTATATCCTGCTCTTCCCTTATTGTGATTAAGCGCTCGTAAATTTCTATTATCTTGTTCTGCAGGATAAGTTTCTGCTCAAGAAATCCCTCTGGAAGGCTATTGTATGTTGTTTTTATCTGCCCATAAATTTTTATTGCATTTAATATTTCCCTCTTTTCTATTTTCTGTTCCAGCATGTTCAGCAGTTTTCTTATATTCTGAGATTTCTTTTCTATCTCCTTTAGTGATGCCTTGCTTAGGTTTAGTGATAAATCCTTGCTAAGCCTTGTAAGGGTTGTATTAAGTTCATTCTTTTTTTCAAGAAATTGCAGTGGCAAATCATCATATTGTTTTTTTATTTGATCATATATTTCTTTTGCCTTTTCAAACTGGCCTTTCTTCAGGCAGCTATATGCCTCTGCAAGCATCCTGTTTATTTCTGACAATTCCTCTTTTTTAATTAATGCAGCTTTATTAAGTTCTTTTTTCTCAATAATTTCTTTTTGCAAAGTTCCTGTTTCTGGCACTGCTTTTATTTTCTCATGGAAAACTGTAATGAATGGGGTTGTGAAATTATATTTAATGGAAAGTATTTTTTCTTCTTCAAGAAAGTTTGCCCATGATTCTATTGTTGAAACTGAAACATTCAGCGCTTTTGCAGCATCTTCAAATGATATCTCTCCCCTCTGCTTGACTAGTTTAAGAAGTTCATCAGCCCTTGTTTTTACTACATCTGTTTCGTTTTCAAATCTGTCTAAAAGCTCTTCATCAGTTAATTCACGGGCCATATGTCAAATTAAAAGTTAGTTAGTATTTAAAGGTTTTGATGTTTAAAACAATCATTTTCACGACTATAAAATAGCATAAATAATTTGCTACAAAAGAATGGTTTTATAACTGCTTAAAATCAAAAGAGTAGAAAAATTTTTATAAACAAATCAATTAATTCCATAAAAAGAGGTTTAAATGGCTGACCAAGGGGTTGTAGATTACATAAAGACAAATTTATCAGATGGATTTCCTTTAGAACAGATTAAGACTGCTTTAATTAATGTTGGCTGGAAGCAGGAAGAAATAGATAGTGCAATTGATTCTGTAAATCATGGCACTAAACCAATTGATTTTATTGCTAAAGATTACAAACAAAATATTTCTAATAAAAAGGATAATAAAAAAATTATTTTAATTGGCATAGCTATTGTGGTAATTTTCTGTTTAATATTTTTCTTATATCCAAGAGAAATTAGTTTTGGAAAAGAATTTAGTCTAAGTGATTTGCAAATGGAGAGTATGTCCTTATCACCAGGCGGTGGCCCAACAATTGAGGGAAGATATATTAGCTTAGTAAGCATAGGAGAAAATGATGAGATTACAATAGAAGTTGACAGTGTGTCAGAAACAATAGAGCATTCATCCAAAAAAGTAATTAATGGCGTTGAGATTGAGAATGTTGAAATAGAGGATAATGGATTGGCAACAATAAAAATTAAGGTTATCGAGCCAAAGGAAGAAAACAAAGAGCAGGATAATCAGGATGATGAAGAAATATCTTCAGGAGATAGTGAAAATAAGGACAAAACCACTCAAGAAGAAATAGAAGAGAATAATGAAATTGATTGCAACGAGGATTTTGATTGCTTCATAGATGCTTCTGAAAGCTGCAATCCGGCTAAACTAAAACAGACTCTCACTCTTAATCTCTTTGGAGTTGAGCAAACCACTTCAAAAACATATAAAATACTTGGAACAGAATCAAATAAATGTATCATTTCCCTAAGAACAGACAGTATTGATTTAAATTTCCCTGAAGATGCAGAAATATCAGAAGAAGAAATTGATGAACAAAAAGAGATGTATGATGCCCTTGAGGGAAGGGAAGGGAACTGTATGTTTGAAACAAATGATTTAACAGATATGCTAAAAAGATGGAACGAAGGCAATTTTAGTTCAGGAGAGGTTTCATGCAGTTTTAAATCAGAAGGAAAAACAGAGTGCACTACAAAGGGCGGTGATTTTGGTGTTGCAGAATGCCAGGGAACTTATTTTGTTATTGATTTATGTATTGATGACGGAAAGTGTCCGCCAGGATGCACTGCAGAAACTGATAGTGATTGTTAGAATATAATTTCCCCAAGATTTAAATATATAATAGTTTTCTTGCTTGATGTTCAAGGGTGATAATATGAATTTTATAAGAAAGATTTATGAAAAAAATGTCGATGAAAAAGTCCACCAAAAGTTTATAAGGTACAGCACAGGGGAGTTTGAAAAAGAGGAATTTATGATAAAAAAAGGCTCTTCTTTTGTGCAGATAAAGGCTGGCTTTGAATACCTTGATGTTATGTTTGACATGATAGCACAATGCGTAAATGAAGATGTCTCATTAAATGGCATAATTATAACAAAAACCAAAATAATCAATGAGCTTAATGAATTTGGGATTGCGCCAAAAAAAGTTACAGGAAAAAAATACACAATAGAAGAGACAATGACGAGTAATAAATTCAAGGAGTTTGTTGAGAAATTTAATTCATGCTTTCTGCTTTTGAATCTAAAATCAGGGAAATACATCATCTCAGTGAAAAAATCAATTCCAAAGCCTGGAAAGATTCTTGAAAAGTTTGTGACAGCAAAGTTTGACTTAAAGGATTTGGACTTGATAAAAAAAGAATTTTTATTTGATATAACTGTTGATAATTTCAAGGATATTTCAATAAAGCACACTTATATTATTGATGAAATAATCATACCAGATGAATTCAAAAACAAGCCAGATGAAGCAAGGCTTAATGCAAAGCGAAAAGGCAGGATAACAAGAAATATAGATATAGACGGAAAAACAGAAGAAAGAGAAATGGAGCTTCTTGCCTGATTATTCCTTAAAGAATATTGCATTCAGAAAATTATTTAAAGAAAAGTGTAGAAATCTGATTAAAATGACTGAAAAAAACAAAAACAGAATACTTGTAACCAGTGCACTGCCATATGTAAACAATGTTCCCCATCTGGGAAATATGGTGTGCGTTATTAGCGCAGATGTATATACGCGCTTCTTAAGATCACATGGTGTTGATGTTATTTCTGTTCTTGGCACAGACGAGCACGGCACAACAACTGAGACAAAAGCACTTGAAGAAGGACTGACTCCAAAAGAGGTTTGTGAAAAATACTTTAAGATACACAAAAAAATCTATGACTGGTTTGAAAGTTCGTTTGACTGTTTTGGCAGGACTTCATCAAAAGAAAATCTTGAGATAACACAGGATATATTCAAAAAACTAAATGAAAATGGCTTTATAAAAAAAGATATTCTGGAGCAGGCATACTGCCCAAAATGCAAAAAGTTTCTTGCAGATAGGTTTGTCGAAGGAACATGCCCAAAATGCGGCTACAAGGATGCGCGCGGGGACCAGTGCGAGAACTGCGGGGCATTATTAAATGCAACTGAGCTTGTTGATGCAAAATGCAAAATCTGCACAACAAAGCCAATTACAAAAGAAAGCGAGCATCTTTTTATTAATTTGCCAAAGCTTGCTCCAATGCTCGAGAAATGGATTAATAATCAGGCTGTAAAAGGCAGATGGTCGCAAAATGCAAAGACAATGACTGAGGCATGGTTAAGGGATGGGTTAAAGCCAAGATGCATAACCCGTGATTTAAAATGGGGAATTCCAGTTCCATTAAAAGGCTTTGAAAAAAAGGTTTTTTATTCATGGTTTGATGCTCCTATTGGTTATATTGGAATAACAAGGGAATGCAAAAAAGACTGGAAAAATTGGTGGTTTGGAAAAGATGTTAAATTAGTGCAGTTCATGGGAAAGGACAATATTCCTTTCCATACTGTTATGTTTCCTGCATCATTGATTGGAACAAAGGAAGATTATATTTTATTGGACAGGATTTCATCAAATGAATATATTAACTATGAAGGCGGCCAATTTTCAAAAAGCCGAAATCTTGGTGTTTTTGGTGATGATGCAATTAAAACAGGAATACCAGCAGATATATGGAGATATTATATAATGGTCAACAGGCCGGAGAAAGCTGACACTGATTTTTCATGGGAGGATTTCCAGAGCAAAATAAACAATGAGCTTGTCGCTAACCTTGGCAATTTCATCAACAGGACTGTTTCATTTATTAACCAGTTTTACAAATCAGAAGTTCCGGAGGCAAGGCCAGACAAAAAAGATGAAAAACTAACTAGAGAAATAAATGATGAGATTAAAAAAATAACAGAGCTTCTTGATGATGTTCAGCTAAAGGAAGCATTAAAGCACATAATGCACATCTCAAGGCTTGGCAACCAGTATTTCCAGGAGACAGAGCCGTGGAAAAAGATAAAATATGAAAAAGAAAAAGCAGATACATGCCTTGCAATATGCGCAAACATTGTAAAGGATTTGTCCATCTTGATA
The DNA here is from genome assembly GCA_964458955.1 of uncultured Methanosarcinales archaeon. Lineage (GTDB taxonomy): Archaea > Nanobdellota > Nanobdellia > Woesearchaeales > CG1-02-33-12 > CG1-02-33-12. The sequence continues at coordinate 5,105 of CAYWLA010000006.1, read as the reverse complement.
AGGCCTTATATGCCTAGGACATCATCAGAAATCTGCAGGCAGCTAAACATTAAAGAGCTTGGCTGGAAAGAGCTTGGAAATCTTTCTCTTAAAAAAGGGCATAAAATCAGTAAAGCTGAACTGTTATTCAATAAGCTTGAGGACAAGAATGTCGAAAAATTTAAAAAAGAGTTTGGAGGAAAAAAAGTGGAAGAAAAAAGAGAAGAAAATGTCAAAGATATATTTTCCAAACTTGATTTAAAGGTCGCAAAAATTGTTTCTATTGAAGACCACCCTGATGCTGATAAACTGATTGTAATGAAAATCAATTTAGGAAAAGAGGAAAGGCAGATAGTTGCCGGGATAAAAAAACATTACTCAAAAGAGGAGCTTGAAGGCAGAAACATAATTGTTGTTACAAATTTAAAGCCAGCAAAATTAAGAGGCATTGAAAGCAACGGCATGCTGTTGGCTGCTGCTGAACCTGCAGAAAACGGGGAAAATGTAAGGCTTCTTTCAGCAGAAAAAAGTTCTCTTGGAGATGATGTTTTTGTTGAGGGAATTAAAAAAGAGCCAGAAAAAGAGCTTTGCTTTGAAGAATTCAAGGAAATAGAGATGAAAACAGACAGCAAAGGCCATGTGCTTTACAATGGAAGGCCACTCAAAACAAAAAAACAGAAAATAACAGTTGAGGGTATAGGAGAAGGGGCAATTGTAAGGTAATTCTTTAGTTTTTATTTTTCAACTAAAAAACAAAAGTTTTATATACATATAGCAAGAGAAGGAACAGGTAGAGGAAATATGTTGAAAAAGAGAGGCCAAGTTACTGTATTTATAATAATAGGAATAATAATTCTGCTTGTTTTTGGCCTAACCTTTTATATAAAATCAAGAGCTTCAAGAACAGAAGAGATCGAGCCAATAGTTGAGAACATACCAACACAATTATACCCTATAAAAACATTTATTGAGCAGTGCATTGACAAGACAGCAACTGATGCAGTAGTTCTTATCGGTGAATCAGGCGGATATACAGACATTTCAAATTTTGGGATTGCACATACATCTGACCCAACTACATCGCAGGCAGTTGAATTTTCAACTGAAAGCTCTATGAATATTGCATACTGGTGGTATCTAAAAAGCAGCAATGACTGCTCTGGCAATTGCGAATTCAACTCAGAGATGCCTGACCTGAAGAGTGAATATAAGAAAGGAGAGGAAAGGTCTCCAATGGATTCTTCTATTGAAGCGCAGATTGACAGGTATGTTAATTTTAACTTGAATGAATGCCTTAATGATTTCAATGATTTTAAAGACCAGGGATTTGAGGTAAGGGAACTTGGAAAAATAACAACTACAACAACAATAAAAAATAATGATGTTCTTGTTTCAATTGATTACCCTCTTGAAATAACCAAAGGAAAAGTAAAGTCAAGGGCATCTAATTTTTTTACAACAGTTCCTGTAAACCTGAAAAATGTTTATGAGCTTGCATTTATGATAACAAGCGATGAAATAAACTATCATTTCCTGGAATTAAACACCCTTAATCTAATAGCTGGCTTCTCAGACATAGACAATGAAAAACTGCCTCCAATGGCTGGCTCTGAATTTGAAACAAAATCTCCTGTATACTGGACAAAGCCAGATGTAAAAACAAAACTTGAGGCAATGCTTATGAGTTATGTTCCTCTTCTTCAGGTTGAAGACACTTTGAACTATAAAAAAAGAATGTTTGATGATAGTATAAAACAAAGGATTTACAGCCAGATGGATATTCCATCATATGGAGACTCTTACAAAAACCTTGGAGCTGATTTTGTTTATTTGGGCTGGTGGCCTATTTATTTTGACATTAACACAAAATCAGGAATTATAATGCCTGAGTCTGCATCAACAAATATCCTTCCATTAGGGATAGGCATTCAAAGGTATGATTTCCTGTATGATATATCCTATCCAGTTGTTATAACAATAAACAGCGCAGAATCATTTTATGGCAAAGGTTATTCATTTAGGTTTGCTCTTGAGGCAAATATAAGAAACAACCAAGCAATTAATTCATCATTTGTATCCTTAAAGGGAAAATCTGATGAAACCTCAATGTTTTGCGACATTAACAAAAGAAACAGCGGAAATATAAAAATAACAACAGCAGATGCCCAAACAAACCAGGCTTTAGAAGGAGTTATTATATATTACAGCTGCGGCAGTGAGTCATGCTTTATTGGGGAAACAAAGATGAAAGAGAATAATGCAGTTCTTGAAACAAAATTCCCTATCTGCGCAGGAGGCACAATTACATTTACAAAGCCTGATTTCCTCGGGTATTCAGAATTTTTAAGCACAGAAGTTAGTAAGGATATTAATCTGCCATTAACAAAACTTGAGCCATTTGTATATAAGAATATTGAAATAAAGAAGAAGAAAATAGTAAAAGGAGATGATGGCTGGACTCTTAATAATAATGCATTGGAATTGTCAGGCAATGAGCAGGCAATCATAACATTTGAAAGAATTGGAAAAAAAGGTGATGAAGAGTTTTCAGCAGCAGCAGAATACACTGGCAGCCAGAATGAATTATCTGAGCTAAGGATTGTTCCAGGTAAATACAAGGTTAATATCCAGCTTATTTTGAATGAAAAAATTGTGATACCAGAAGAAACGAAGATGTTATTATTAGTTTTCCCTATTGCTACTCTGCCAGAAATTGAGTTAAATCCTTTCCCTGCTGGAGGGCTTGTATTTGATGAAGCCATTCCCTGGAATGCAGGAGATATAACAAATTATAATAATATAGAGTTTTATTCATTATACATAGATATTCCTGGAATCCCAGAATCTGAAAGAAAGCATGATGATATGGATGAAATGAATAAAATAGAGGAATATTCAAAAAATTACAGGGCAAGCCTGGAGCCAATCTTAAAATGAATAAAAAAATAACTGCATTGTTTGTAATATGCATGATAATTGCACTTCCGGTATATAGTGCGAGTGTTTTTGCTGGAATAAACAATGTTGGAATTTTTGGCAATGATGAAGTAGAAGGTTATAGAAAAGAAAGTGACCTAACATATGTTAAAGCAGATGTTTCTATTTCAGGAGATAATAATATAATACCAGAACAGGTCTTTTTCAATGATATTAAATTTAATAACTGCAGGGCGTCTGGGGATTACTTTACATGTATTTTAGGTATTAATAGAAATACATTGGAAGCAAAAACACATTCCTTTACAATAAAATTAAAAGATGACTCTGAAAATACTGTTGACACTTATGCAGGCACATTTGTTGTTGATGGAAAATCCCCAACAATAGAATCATTTAGCATAACACCAAAAATAACAAAAAAAGGAAATCTAACTGTAAAATATAGTATAAGGGATTATGCTTATGGCACAAGCATGGGCTCTGGGCTAAGCAAAATAATTATTTGCAAGAATGATATATCAACAGTTGTTAAAGAAATAAATATTAATGGTTCATCATCTCTTGATTCAAAAGAGTTTTCTTTTAAGACATCTGATTTTGTTTCTTCAACAGGCTCTGCTGATGTATGCATCATAGCTTATGATATGCTTAATCAGGCTTCAGAACTTACATGCGAAAAACTAACTGTTGATGAAACTAACCCTAAGATTGACAAGAATTCATTCAAGGTTAGTTATCCTGATAATATTGAAATAGAGTATATTTCAACTAAACCAATATCAGCAATTGTAAGCATAGAAGTTGAAGATGAATCTTTAGATAAGGTTGTTGCTGATTTATCTGGATTAAATAAAGACGAGCCGTCTTATAAAAATAAGGCAGCCAGTTGTGTTGATAATAATGGCATTTCAACATGCACATGGCCTGTAATAATAAAGCTTGGTGATTCTGGCAAGATTAATATTGAGGTTGAGGCAACAGATGCTGTTGGAAATATTGCAAAACAGACCATAAGCCATGAATTTAAGCTTGATAAGACAAACCCTGTTGTCAAATCAATAAAAAATACACTAGGAGAATATGATAATATAAAATATGCTGGGAAAAACAATGAAATTACTGTTGAGGTTGAGGAAAAGGATTCTGGTTTTAATCTAAAAAAGATTTGGCTTTTGGCTGAGGGTGAAAAAATAAAGGCAAATAATTGCATTGAGAGCAGTGGAAATTGGAAATGCAATTTTGATAAGATTGGTTTTAGCGGAGCAGACGGATCCTCTGTGAATGTATTTGTCAGCCTTAATTCAGAAGATGATGCTGGAAATAGTGTTGATATTAATAATAGTATAATTTCAGAAACATTTGTTATTGACAGCAAGGCTCCTCTTCTGGTAGGGGAGATAGAAGTCAAATCCCTAGATAATAGAACATACAGCCAGGATGAAATAGTATCAGGAGATAAGCTGTATATTAAGGCAGTTCTCAAGGATAAAACATCTGTAACAGCAAGTGCAGATTTATCAGCCATTGGCTTGGGCAAGGATGAAAAAGCCTTATGCGCAAAAAATGAAACAGTATGGATTTGTGAATGGACAACAACAGAGGTTGCTTCAGGACCAATAAAAGGGGCATTAAAGTTTAAGTTTTCTGACTTTGTTGAAAATGAGGTTGAAAAAAGTGTTAATGCTGAGGTGCTTGGATTAGACAATGAAGAAAATCCTAATTATTGGATTGTTGGAAGCCTTGAAAAGATGCCATTGGCAATTGACAGGCAGACAACTGAATTGATAAATCAAAAAGAATATGTTCATGTTGTATTGAAACCAATACATGCTGAAATATTAATATTAGCTATGGACGTTGAATGCAGCGGAGACATGAGTTATATCAGCAGCTATGAACTGATTAATGAAAAATCCACTGACCCTTATATTGTTATGACACTAAACCAGGAAAGCATGCCCGAAGATTCATTATCAATAAATTGCACCTTATCTATTATATCAAAAATCGGGGGGAATATAATTATTCAAAATCCTGAAAAAGAGTCTGTTGACTTTACAATAGATTTCTATAACTTGCCTCTTGGAGAACTAAGCGAGAGTGTGAAGAACAAAATAAAAGATGCACAAGACAGCTGGCTTGTAAAGCAGGAATGGATAACAACACTTGAAAAAATATTAAATCTT
>CAYWLA010000005.1:0-25958 GCA_964458955.1 uncultured Methanosarcinales archaeon | reverse complement strand
CTATGTGAGCCAGGGGTAATTCCTATATACCCTATTACACCACAGTTGGTTTAAGTAAACACTTAACCAGTGGATACGCACATAGTAGAGCGCCTTGCAGACTACATAAATGACGGTATATTAAAATCAGAGATGATTCATGTAGAATCAGAGCACAGCGCAATCTCAGCAGCCTTAGGTGCAGAAGCAATGGGTGTAAGGACATTTACAGCAACTGCTTCGCAGGGCCTGGCATTAATGCATGAAATTCTTTTTGTAGTTTCAGGAATGAGGCTTCCTGTTGTAATGGCTGTTGCAAATCGCGCTTTAAGCGCCCCAATAAACATCTGGAATGACCATCAGGATTCAATATCAGAACGTGACGCTGGATGGATACAGCTTTATGTTGAATCAGCGCAGGAAGCGCTTGACACAGTAATCCAGGCATACAAAATTGCAGAAAACAGAAAAATTTTATTGCCAGTCATGGTCTGCTTGGATGGTTTTACCTTAAGCCATGTTTATGAGCCTGTTGATATTCCTGACAAAATAGATGTTGATAAATTCCTTCCCAAATATAATCCTTTATTCAAACTTGATCCAAAAAAGCCAATCACAATGGGGCCAATCGGATTCCCAGACACTTACATGGAGTTCAGGAAAGAAACTCATGAGGCAATGCTGAATTCAATTGAAGTAATCAAAAATACCAACAATGATTTTAAAAAATCGTTCATCAGGTCTTATGGAGACGGACTAATAGAAACCTATAAAACTGATGATGCAGACTATGCTGTTGTAGCAATGGGCACTGTATGTGGCACAACAAGAGTTGTTGTTGACGAGCTGAGAAAACAGGGCAAAAAAGTCGGATTGATAAAGATAAAATCATTCAGGCCTTTCCCAAAACAAAAAATAATAAGCTGCTGCAAAACCCTTAAAGGAATTGCAGTTATTGACAGGAATATTTCATTGGGAAATGAAGGCGCATTATACACTGAATTAAGGTCAGCATTTTACAATCAAAATGAAAAACCAATAATAAAAGGCTTTATTGCTGGCCTTGGCGGAAGGGACATAACCCTTAGCCATATTAAAACAGCTTTTAACAAAATAGAGAACAGCAGTGACATTGAGTGGTTGCTTTAGTTTTTTATTTTTAGGAGACATGAATGACAGCAGCACATCATTTGATAAAAGAGATACATGCAAAGAAATTTTGCTTGTACTGTGGAAAAGAACTTAAAGGAAAAAACTGGAAATCAGAGTTTGAGTCAGAATTGCATTACAAAATAATCAAATGCCATGAATGCGAAAAGAAAAACAGGATTAAGGTTGGCTTTCACGGCTCTGGCCATGACTATTGGGATGGCAATGGCTTTAAAGTAAATGCAGATGAAAACCTGGAAAAAAAGATTACTCATAAAAGATTAAATTAAAAAAAGGCTTAAACAAGATTAAATAAAAATAAAATTTAAAAATTGAAAATAAATAAAATGGAAAAAACAATTGCAGGAATCTCAACAGAGGAATTATTTGCATCAGGCCACAGGGCCTGCGCAGGATGCGGTGTTGCTTTGGCAGCAAGGCATGCACTAAAAGCAGCTGGCAAAAACACAATAGTTGTCAATGCAACAAGCTGTTTGGAAGTATTCAGCACACCATACCCAGAAACATCATGGAAAGTCCCGTGGATACACGGCGCTTTTGAAAATGCAGCAGCAATTGCCTCTGGCATTGACAGGGCTTTAAAAACATTAGGCAAGAGAAAAGAAACAAATCTCCTGGTGTTCGGCGGTGATGGAGGGACATTTGATATTGGCTTTCAGGCATTGTCAGGAGCAGCTGAGAGAGGCCAAAACTTCTGCTATGTCTGCTTTGATAACGCAGCTTACATGAACACAGGCATACAGCGCTCAGGAGCAACACCAAAATATGCATCAACAACAACAAGCCCGGCAGGAAAATTAATACATGGAAAAACAGAATTCACTAAGCCAATGCCATTTATAATGGCAGCTCACGGCGCTTATGTTGCAACAGCTAACATAGCATTCCCATTAGGTTTTATTGAGAAGGTTAAGAAAGGCCTTGCATTTGAGGGTCCGTCTTACATCCAGGTTTATGTTCCATGCCCAACAGGCTGGAAATTTCTTAATAACATGACAATAGAAATCGGAAAACTCGCTTTTCAGTCAAATATAGCACCTCTTTACGAGATTGAAAAAGGAATACTAACAATCTCAAAAAAGCCTGTAAACAAGGTTCCTGTGAAGGATTACCTAAAAACACAGGGAAGGTTTAAGCATATGACAGAAGAAGAAATAAAAGATGTGCAGGCTTATACAGATGACCAATGGCAAAGGCTTCTTGATTTGGAAAAAAATAAAATAAGATTATTCTAATTAATTAATAACAGTCCCATTAAATTCTTTTCCATCTAAGAATTTCTTTAAATTATTTAAATCAGTTCCCTTTAGTATTACGACCTTTAGACCAAGCCTTTCTCCCTCTTTTGCAGCAATCGGGTCAAAAGGAACATTAAGGCCAGGATCCCATTTATTTCCAACAAGTTTTCTTAACTCTTTCCATGACATTTCTTTTATTGGCCTTGCATCATGATTATTTTTTGGCTCTTTGTCATAAACATAAGAGATATCACTCATATTAATAACTGTTTTAACATCGAAGTTTTTTGCAAGAAGAACAGCATCATAATCAGTACTCCAACCAGGCTTCCATCCTGCTGCAATCAGAACATGTTCCTTAAACTCAATTTTATCATTTGGATCGTGTATTACAAACTCATGGACATCTCCTAAAAATAAGGTTTTTACGAGCTGGGCATTTAATCTTGTTGCATGTATCCCCATCCAATCAACATCATCTATTCTAAGACCGCTTATCTTGGAAGCAGCGTTCTGATAAAGCCTTGCTGTTTTTCCACCGCCGCAGACAATAATTACCTTATTTCCTTTTTCAACAAAGTTGATTATTAATTTTTTAAAACCTTTTAGAAACTCAACATCTATTTTGTCAGGAATTATTATTGAACCGCCTAATGATATAACTATTGTTTTTGCCATATTAACCGCCTAAACCAATGAATGTTATGCCAATGATTATTATTATTATGCCAAGCCATTTTAATTTGTTCATTTTTTCGTTCAGGAATTTCATTGATAAAAGGCAAACCCAAACATATGACACTGCACTAACTGGATAAAGAGCAGAAAGCTCTCCGCCACTTAATGATATTACAAAAAATATTGATGAAATTCCATAAAACAAAAATCCTAAAATCAGCTTATGATTTTTTATTAGTTTTTTAATGTCTATTGAAATTGTTTCAGAACCCATCTTAAAGCAGAGTGCTCCAAAACTGCCTATAATTGTTGCAAATAAGACCATTGCTATTGCCCATAGTTGTGTTGCCATTTCAGCTTGCACCCCTTCCTATTAAGCTAATGCCAATTATTATTGTTATTACTCCTGCCCATCTCCATGAATTCATTACTTCATTAAGAAATATTATAGATAAAAAGCTTACCCAGACAAATGATGTTGCAATAATAGGGTAAAGCACAGAAAGCTCTCCATGCTTTAATGCAATAACTAAAATTACGGCACCCAGGAAATAAAGAGCAAACCCAGTTATCAATGGTAAATTGCCTAACAGCTTTAAAATGCTGAAACTTAAGTTCCCTGAGCCAATCTTAAGAAATATCTGGCCTGCTGCAGTAAGGAAAGTACACAATAAAACAAGTGCTATTGCCTCTTTTTTTGTCTTCATAAAATAATCTAAAACCTTTAATTCATATAAATAACTTTTGGATTCAAAATCCATAAAATGATAAGTTATATAAACAAATAATATCTTAAACAATTAAAAAGGGGTTGGTTATGGATTGTTATAATTATTCTGTAAATAAAATATTAGATGAATTTAAGACATCTGAGAAAGGCCTCTCGCAGCAAAAGGCAGAAAAAAGGCTTGAAAAATACGACCTTAAAGAAGAAAAAAATAAACCCCTAGAGGATTAAATGTTAATAAATAATTTAATAATATTTTTAATAGCATGCATTGTTCTTATAATAAGCGGTAGCTTATTGGTTAAGACACTTACAAAGATAGCTTCTTTTCTTAGGTTAAGCGAGTTTGTTGTTGGCTTTATAATAATGGCTTTTGCAACATCCATCCCCGAATTATTTGTGGGCATAACCTCTGCATTAGCAAAGAATCCTGCATTAGCCCTTGGAAATGTGATTGGTGCAAACATAATAAATTTAACATTAGTGATTGGCATTGCAGTGCTTCTTGGAAGGGGAATAAAGATTGAGAGCAAGAAAACAAAGACAGATTCCCTTTATATGGTTTTTATTACTGCACTGCCAATGGTTTTAATGGTAATAGGCAATTCTTTATCAAGGATTGATGGAATTATTTTATTGGCTGCATTTGCACTTTATGCAAGAAGAATATTAAAGCAGAGGAAATTATTTAAAAAAGAGGTTGAGGATGGCATTAAAAGGCCTGAGATTATCATTACAACAATATTGTTTATCTTTAGCCTCGCCTTATTGTTTTTAAGTGCAAGATTTGTTGTGGAATATTCAACATTATTGTCTGTTGATTTAGCACTGCCGCCAATAATTGTTGGATTGTTTATTATATCATTAGGAACAACCCTACCAGAGCTTACATTCGGAAGCAGGGCAGTTCTGGCAGGACATTCAGAGATGGCTTTAGGTAATTCAATTGGCTCTGTGATTGTTAACTCAACACTTGTCTTGGGAATAACTGCAATCATATTTCCAATTACTGCAAATATACTTCTATTCTATGTAAGTGCAATATTTATGGTGGTAATTGCATTCCTGTTTGCAACATTTGTTGAGAGCGGCGATAAGCTGTATATTAAGGAAGGAATATCTCTGATTCTGCTTTATGTATTCTTTGTTATCATTGAGTTCTACATAAATACAATTTAATTACTATTTTAAAAGAGTAATTACGAAAAGATTTATATAATCCAGGTTTCTCTAAAAAATAAAATGCATATTTTAGAGTCATCAACAAAACTAAACACTTTGGAAGAATTATCGAAGACATCTGGTAATATAATTAAAATAGGAATAGACCTTGATGGATGCGCTGTTGACACAAATCCAACAATTTTATCCCAGGCAAATGATATGTATTATTATGATAATAATGAAGATTATTCAAAATATAATAAGAAAATAAGGGAAGGGCTTGGGAGGCCTCTTCGGGTTGATGACATAATCAGGTTTAAGTATGATGAATGCACGCCATTAAGCAAAGAGGATGTTGATGAAATTTTTAAGGTATTTGCAGAGGAAAAAAAATTCTTAAGTCTAAATCCAATGCCTTATGCAGTTGATATTATAAATCGCTTGCAGGAATTTTTGGAGGAATATTTCGTAACAGCAAGACCACCAAACGTAGAGGAACAGACTATGAGGTGGTTTGAAAACAGCGGGATAAAGAATTATAACAATAGGCTTATCCTTGATGGGAATAAAGTCAAAATAACAAAAGACAGGGAAATAACACGTTTTATTGAGGACAGGGCTGAAACAGCATTGGAATTAGCTGAAAACAATATTGATGTGCTGCTGTTGGATTACCCATGGAACAATCATGAAGACCAGGAGATAGTAAAAGAAGTTAATAAGCATCCTAAAATCAAAAGAATCTATAATATTCCGATGGCTTACTGGCTTAATCTAGAAAAAAAACTGATTAAATAATATTTCTTTTGTTAATTAATTATAACAGAATAATCTATTTATAGAAAATGGATCTAATACTTGTTTTATTAATTAAAGCTTCAAGGTCAAAAGGAATAGCATCAAGGCCATATTTATTTAACTTCTTTATAGCAGCATCCAGGGCCTGCTCACATGTTTTATACTTACAGGCAAAAGGATGTACATCTTTTGACTTTGGGAAAAATTCTACGACTCCCCATTCTGGTTTAATAGGATCATACTCACTTGAAACATAATCATTAAATTCGCCAAATGGAAAATTTTTGTTTTTTAATTTTAATAGCTCACCACTTAGACTTTCAATAGTTTCATCTCCCCTTGGTGTTACTTTAAGAAAATACTTTGTTTTAGGTTTATTTTCATCTTCCTTTGGTGTTTCTTTAGATTTGTTGTAGTTTGATATCATACCTTTTTATGTAACTTAGCTTCTATTTAAACCTTTTGTTTTTATGCTATTTTAAAGTAGTAACGTTGCTTTCTTCTTTTGAATTTACATTGTTAATCAATGATTTCAAGAAGTTAGATAATTTTCATCAATATTTAAATACCATTGCTTGTTTTCTTGCTATATGGCAAATCATAATAAGGAATATTTTAATGAGATTATTGGAATTCTTAAGAAAAAAACCCTCTCAAAGCAGGAAATATCTAATTTAAAGACTCGGCTATGCAAGAAATATAAGATAGACATTCCAACAGACATAAGAATATTATTAAGTGCAGATGTAAAAGACCGCAAATTGCTTAAGCATTTGATAACAAAGCCAACAAGGACAATATCAGGTGTTGCAGTATGTGCAATAATGACAAAGCCAATAAAATGCCCTCATGGAAAGTGTGCTATATGCCCTGGCGGTCCTGGGTCAGTTTTTGGAAATATGCCACAAAGCTATACAGGCAAAGAGCCAGCAACAAGGCGCGCCATAAGAAACAACTTTGATCCTTATTTACAGGTTATTAACAGGCTTGAGCAGTATATCATGACAGGCCATGTTCCAGACAAATTAGAACTTATAATAATGGGGGGGACATTTCCAAGCTTTACAAAACTTTATCAGGATTATTTTGTTAAATATGCATTAAAGGCAATGAATGATTTTTCAGGAATGTTTTTTAGAAATGGAGAAATTGATTTAGTTAAGTTTAAACCATTCTTTGAAATGCCCGGTAACTTTCAGGATGATGCGCGTGTTAAGAGAATAAAAAAGAAGCTTTTGATATTCAAAAACAAAACAAAAACAACACTTGAAAAAGAGCAAAAGAAAAATGAATCCTCAAAAATAAGGTGTGTTGGCCTTACAATTGAGACAAGGCCTGACTTTGCAAAGCCCGAGCATGCTAACCAGATGCTAAGGCTCGGAGCAACAAGAGTCGAACTGGGTGTTCAGACTGCTTATGATGATATTCTTAAAAAAATAGAGCGTGGGCATACTGTAAAAGATTCAATTGATGCAACCCTCTCCTTAAAAGATGCCGGATTTAAGATAAACTATCATATGATGATTGGCCTGCCTGGCTCAGGCAGGAATAAAGATATTAATTCTTTTAAAAAAATATTTTCAGACCAAAGATTTAAGCCAGACATGCTTAAAATATATCCGTGCATGGTTTTAAAGGGAACAAAACTTTATGAGTTATGGAAAGATAAAAAATATACTCCTGCAACAACAGAGGAAGCAGTTGAAATAATAACCGAGATAAAGAGATTTGTTCCGCCGTATGTAAGAATCATGAGGGTACAGAGGGATATTCCAACATACCTGACAGAAGCAGGAGTTAATAAAACAAACTTAAGGCAGTACATTGAAAAAGAATTAAAAGAAAAGGGAATAAAATGCAATTGCATACGCTGCAGGGAAATTGGCCATAAGCTAAAACAAGAAAAAATAAACTTAAAAAATATAAAACTAAAAATCCTTGAATATGATGCAAGCAACGGAAAAGAGTTTTTCATAAGCTATGAAGATGTAAAAAATAATGCATTGATTGGATTTTGCAGGCTAAGGTTTCCATCGCAAAGCTTAAGAAAGGAAATAACAGGCAAATCAGCACTTATAAGGGAGCTTCATGTCTTTGGCTCTGCAATCTCAATTGGAAAAAAAGGAAATATACAGCACTCTGGCTATGGAAGGAAAATATTAAAAAAAGCAGAAGATATATCAGGGAAAAACAGAAAAAACAAAATTGTTGTAATATCAGGCATAGGGGTAAGAAACTATTACAGAAAGCTTGGTTATAAAAAGCAGGGGCCTTACATGGTCAAATATCTAAAATGACAAGAATACCTGGAACTGAAAATATTGAAATAAAGGAAAAGTTTGAGGAAAGATACAGGAGTTTATTGAAAGAGGATTATGAACAGTTCATAGAATCATCCCTTTCATTCATGAGAAAAAGCATAAGAGTCAATACCTTAAAAATAACTGTTGATGAGCTTAAAAAAAGGCTTGAAAAAGAATGGAAGCTTACTCAAATTCCGTGGTGCAAAGAGGGTTTTTTCATAGAACACATGAAAGGTGAGAGAAGAGATATTGGAAATCTTATTGAGCACAATCTGGGATATTTTTATGTTCAGGAAGCAGCATCAATGATTCCACCAGTTGTTCTTGATGCAAAACCAGATGATGTTGTTTTGGATATGTGCTCTGCTCCTGGCTCAAAAACAACTCAGCTTGCTGCAATGATGCAAAACAAAGGTGTTTTAGTTTCAAATGATTCTGACTATAAAAGAATGGCTCCACTGAGCTTTAATATTCAGAGAACAGGAGCAACAAATACATTGGTTACATTAATGGAAGGCAGATTCTTTAAAATGCCTTTTGATAAAATATTATTAGATGCTCCCTGTTCTGGAACAGGAACAATAAGAAAGAGCTTAAAGACATTGAAGATGTGGAATCCAAACATGGTCAAAAGAATTGCCGGAACACAGAGGCAGTTGATTGATGTTGCATTTAATTGTTTAAAGCCAGGAGGGGTAATGACTTACTCAACATGCACGTTGGAGCCAGAGGAAAATGAGGCAATTATTGATTTTTTATTAAATAAATATGAAAACGCAAAACTGGAAAAAATTAACCTTAACATAAAGCACAGCCCAACAGTAAAAGAGTTCAATGGCCAGAAATACAGCAAAGAAGTTGAAAAATGCTTAAGAATCTGGCCCCAGGACAATGATACGTGCGGTTTCTTTGTTGCAAAGGTCAGCAAAACAAAACCTTTATAATCTTTAACTTCCTAATAATAGTTATGGCATCTGATTTCATGAAATTTGTTCATTTTGTAAGGCCTCTCTCAAAAAAGGAAAGCGGCTATATATCTGAGTTGGGTAAATACCTTGAACCAAAAGATTTGAAGAAAATAAAGAATCTTCTGAAGAACAAAAAAATAGGGGTTTCTTTCTCAAACCTTGGTATCTCTGAGAAAATAGGAGATGATGCTTTATTTCCGCAGCTTAACCTGGCTATAGAGGATAATGAGCTGCAATTGTTTGCAGACAAAACAAACAAGGAGATTGAGGAAAAAGCTAAAAGAAAAGCATTCAGGTTATTTTCTGAAAAAGCAAGGAAAACAATAAAAGAATTTATTGCACCAAACATATTTGGGCTTGAGCTTGCAAAAGAGGCAGCAGCTTTACAATTATTTGCAACAGAGCCTGTGCATATACTGCTTTTAGGCGACCCTGGAACAGGAAAAACAGATATACTCAGGTCAGCAAGCAATCTGCATCCAATAACCTCATTTGGCCTTGGCTCTGGAGCTTCCAAGGCAGGGCTTTCAGCTGCTGTTATTGGAAATGAGGTAATAAAGGGCCTCCTTCCAATGGCTAATAATGGAATATGCTGCATTGACGAACTAAATTTAATGAAGAAAACAGACTATGCTGCTTTGTATTCTGCAATGGAAAAAGGCTTTATCACTTATGACAAAGCAAACAAGCATTTCCAGCTTGATGCTAAGATAAGGATTATTGCAACCTCTAACCCTAAAGGAGACCGTTTTGTTGGCAATATAATAAGCATACTGAAACAGCAGATTCCATTTGACTCTGCTCTCCTGACAAGATTTCACCTGGTATTTTTAATAAGAAGGCCGGGGCTTGAAAGGTTTACACAAATAACAGAAAAAATAGTCCAGGATGATAAGGTGAAAGTCAGCATAAAAGACATGGAATTCATAAAGGGCTATGTTGAGTTTGCAGAGCAGGTTAATGTTGAGTTTCCAAAAGAGCTTGAAAATCAGGTTGTTAATTTTTCAACAGAGCTGAAAAAAGATGAAAAAAAATATTTAATTGAGGTCTCGCCAAGAATTGTAATCGGTCTCATGAGGCTTGCAAAGGCCGCAGCAAGAATGGAATTAAGAAAAACAGTTACAAAAGAGGATATTGACAAGGCAGAGGAAATCATAAAGTTTGGCCTCCAAATCAAAAGAGAATAATTTCTGTTGATAAATAAACTTAAGCTATTTTCTATCAAAACCATTAAATTTATAAATATTGACTTTTATCAATATGTAAATATGGAAAAATCACTTAAAATCTTAAAAGCATTGTCAGATGATACAAGACTCAAAATAGTAAAATTCCTTTTAAATGGAGAAAAATGCGTTTGTGAGATAATTCCAAATACAAAAAGAACACAATCAACAGTTTCCATCCAGTTAGGCAAATTAAAAAGCTGCGGAATCCTGGAATCAAGAAGGCAAGGCAAAAAGATTTTTTATAAAATCAAGGATTACAGGGTTTGTGATGTTTTCAAGGCATTAGGCAATACTAATGGAAAGATTTTTAAAAAAAGTTGTTGCACAAAAAATAAGAAGGAGGCTTAACCATGAAAGTAACTATCTATACCACGCCAATATGCCCATACTGCATTATTATAAAAAATTACCTTAAGAAAAATAACATTAGTTTTGAAGAAATAGATGTTTTAAAAGACAAGGAAAAAGGAATTGAAATGGCTAAAAAAAGCAATCAGGAAAATGTGCCTGTTACTGAAGTGGACGGACAACTCATTGTTGGGTATGACCTTAAAAAACTAAAAGAGGCGTTGAGAATAGAATGAGCATTATATCATCAACTATAAAAAAGTTTTTTGAATCTAAATTTAACATTTACTTAGTGATAGCATTAGTGCTCATTGGGGCATTTGCATTTGTTTTTACAAGTGAGTCAAAGATTAGCCAGGAGGAGGGGTTCTCAGTCATATTCTTTTATCTTCCTACCTGCCCTCATTGCACTGAACAAAAGCCAATATTTAATGAGCTTCAAGAAGAAATGAAAGATATAAACTTCTATTCATATGATGCTTCATCCAAGGAAGGCTCTGCATTGTTCTACAAGCTAGCTGCAGAATCAGGGCTTGACACATCAAAACTTGCAGTTCCTACAATCTTTGTCCAAGAGCACCCTTTAGTTGGATTTCATTCCAAAGAGCAAATCAAACAAACCATACAGGAATGCAAAGAAGAATGCATTGCTGATATAAATCATAATTTCAGCTCCCAGGAGGTAAAATCAAGTTTTAAAGATTTTGAACTTCCTTTTATTGGAAGAACTGATTTGACATCATTTTCAATACCTGTCTTGGCAATAGTCCTGGGGCTTATTGACGGCTTTAATCCCTGTGCCATGTGGGTTCTTGTTTATTTAATTGGGCTTTTGATAGGCTTAAATGACAGGAAGAAAGTATGGATCATTGTTGGCAGTTTTGTCCTTTCTTCAGGAATACTTTACTTTCTATTTATGACTGCATGGATAAATCTATTTCTCTTAATAGGATACATCAGGACCCTGACAATCCTCATAGGGCTTGTTGCATTAGGCGGAGGAATAATTCATTTAAAAGAATATTTCACAACTAAAGGAAGTCTGGCTTGCGAAGTGGGTGGTGAGCAATCACATGAAAAAACCATGACTAAAATCCAGAAAATAATTTCCCAGCCTGTTTCAGTTGCAATTATATTCTCAATAATTGGGCTTGCTTTTGTTGTTAACTCAGTTGAGTTTGTATGCTCTTCTGCAATACCAGCTGTTTTCACGCAAATACTCGCCCTTAGCGGATTATCGACTTTTCAGCATTATGCATATATAGGATTGTACACTCTGTTTTTCATGCTTGATGACCTGATTATTTTTAGCCTGGCTGCATTTGCAATCAGCAGCTCTTTAGGAGAGAAATATGCAAAATATTGCAGATTACTGGGAGGAGTTATACTTACTATATTAGGATTTATCTTAGTTTTTGCACCCCAGCTTTTGAGGTAAGGAGGAAACAATGCCAAATACAAAAGAAAAAATAATATTTGAGTCAAGAAATAACTATGATCACAAGCCTAATGAATCAATAGTGTATGATACAATAATTGTTGGCACAGGGGTGGCAGGTTTAGCATCAGCTATGTATGCTGCAAGATTAGGGCTTAAAACCCTAATAATTGGAGAAGTGCCTGGTGGAACAATAGCACTAACAGGAACTGTGGAGAACTATCCTGGCTTTGTTTCCATAGACGGCCAGAAACTTGCCCAGCTGATGGAAAATCATGCAATGGACTATGATGTTGATACCCTTATAGACATAGTTGAAAAAATTTCTGTAAAAAGGAAAGAAATGTTCACAGTCCATCTTGAAAAAAAGGCATTTAACAGCAAAACAATTATTCTTGCAACAGGCACTAAAGTTAGAAAATTAGGTGTTCCAGGAGAAAAGGAATTTTTCGGAAAAGGGGTTTATTACTGCGCGCTTTGCGATGCCCATCATGTAAAAAACAAGGTCATTGCAGTAATAGGCGGCGGAGATAGTGCTGTAAAAGAAGCTAACCTGCTCACAGAATATGCAAAAAAAATATATATCATAAATAATGAAGAAAAGCTTCATCCGGAATTTTCAAATTCTAAAAAATTACATGAAAATATTCAAAAAAATAAGATAGAAGTCATAAACAGCATTGAAGTAAAAGAGATAAAAGGCAAAGATCGTGTTGAAAAAGTTGTTTTTAACAAGCC
Organism: uncultured Methanosarcinales archaeon; assembly: GCA_964458955.1. Taxonomy (GTDB): domain Archaea; phylum Nanobdellota; class Nanobdellia; order Woesearchaeales; family CG1-02-33-12; genus CG1-02-33-12. Next base: position 13,180 of record CAYWLA010000005.1, on the reverse strand, counting down.
ATACAAAGGAAGCACAGAATTGAAATTAGAAGGTGTATTTATTTATATAGGCCTTATCCCTCTTAGCAAATTAGCAGATGATGCAGGCATAACCCTAAACCAAAAAGGGGAAGTGATAATTAACCAGAATTCTGAAACAAACATTCAAGGATTTTATGCTATAGGCGATGTCACAAACACTAACTTGAAGCAGGCAATCATCGGAGTTTCGCAAGGTGTGACTGCTGCATATCATGCTCACGAATACATAAACAAATATTTCTAGAAGAAAAAATGGAAATCAAAATCTTGGGAACAGGATGTCCTAAATGCAAGCAACTTGAAGCAAATGCAAGGAAAGCATTAGCAGAAACAAAGATAAAAGCAGAAATCATCAAAATAACAGATATTAATGAGATTGTTGATTATGGCGTTATGTCAATGCCTGCAATTGTGATTGATGATAAACTTAGATGTTCCGGCAGAATACCGGATATTGAAGAGATAGAAGAATGGCTGAAATGATTAATAAAAGAAACATACAAGGAGTTTTAGTAATACTTATCTTATTGACAGGAGTTGGCTGCTCAGCAAAAGGAAATTCTATTAATAATCCTATAACACTAAACAATACTCAATTATCTGAAATTGAAAAAATAGAATTATTCCATTTTCATGGAAATAATCAATGTTATTCATGCGTAACAGTGGGTGCTTATGCAGAAGAGACTGTAAAGACTTATTTTGCTGATGAACTTGAATCAGGCAGGATTGTTTTTGAGCATATCAATATAGATCTTTCTGAGAATATGGACCGTGTTATAAAATATGGGGCAACTGGCTCTTCATTATGGATTGGGGTCTACAGAAAAGATGGAAGCTTTTCAAAAGAGGAAAATACCAATGTTTGGTATAAAATAAATGATAAACAAGATTATATGAATTATTTAAAACAAGTTCTTGAGCAAAAACTTAGTGATAGTTAAAATGAATATAATGGTTTTTATGGAACTAATGGGCACAAGTGATATTGCCTTAGTTGCAGCTTTTTTTATAGGGTTAATGACTGCCATAAGCCCATGCCCTTTGGCAACAAACATAACTGCTATTGCATATATTTCCAAAAAAATAGAGAACGGAAAACATACGCTGATTACAGGCCTGATTTATACTCTAGGAAGAATGCTGACTTATGTTAGCCTTGCATCATTGATTGTTTATGTTGGCCTGAATGTTCAGGTAATCTCGCTGTTTCTGCAAAAATATGGCGAAAAAATCCTTGGACCATTATTGATATTTATTGGATTAACTATGCTGAATTTAATCAAGCTGAATTTTATTAAAGGAGGAAAAAGATTAGGCAGTATGAAAGAAAAACTATCTGAAAAAGGATATCTTGGAAGTTTTATCCTGGGAATTATTTTTGCATTGGCTTTTTGCCCTTTTAGTGCGGTTTTATTTTTTGGAATGCTGATACCCCTTGCACTGAAATTTGGTGATGGCATATTAATTCCATCTGTATTTGCATTTGCTACAGGATTGCCGGTAATTCTGTTTTCATTTGTGCTTGTATACAGTGTTTCAAGGCTGGGGCACGTAATGAATAAGGTTCAGATGTTTGAAAAATATATGAGATATATTGTTTCCATAATCTTTATTTTGATTGGTGTTTATTATACAATATTAATCTGGTGGCTTTAAATGCTTATAAGAGATTTATTTTTTTCAGGAATTAGTGCATTAACAGAATACCTGTCAGCCCATGTTTTAACATGCCTGATTCCAGCCTTCTTTATAGCAGGGGCAATCGCAGTTTTTCTTAAAAAAGAATATGTCCTGAAATATTTTGGACCAAAAACAAAAAAATATATTTCCTATTCTATTGCTGCTGTTTCCGGATGCATTCTGGCTGTATGTTCCTGCACAATTCTGCCATTGTTTGCGAGCATAAGAAAAAGAGGAGCAGGCTTAGGCCCGGCAATAACCTTTCTTTTTTCAGGACCAGCTATTAATCTGCTTGCAATTATATATACTGCAAGAGCTTTAGGTTTTGATTTGGGTGTGGCAAGGGCTGTTTCAGCTATTTTGCTTTCAGTAATCATTGGCCTGATAATGCACTTTTTATTTCAAGGAAAAAAAATAAAAGGCAAATCTAATTTTTCAAATTTAATATCAGAATCCCCTAAGTCAAAAACAACGATTTTATCCTTCTTTATACTCCTTATTGGAATACTAATTGTTAACGGACTTCAGATAGCATTTACTTTAAAATTAATGATTTTTGGAATATTGATTATCTTGCTGATAATTTTATTGAAATTAAAATTTACTAAAAAGGATAATACTGAATGGATGAAAGAGACATGGGATATTGCAAAACTGATAACTCCTTACTTGCTTATAGGTGTTTTCATAGCAGGAATAGTTGGTTTTTTAATGCCAAGAGAGATTGTTCAGGCATATCTTGGAGGAAATAGATTAACATCAAATTTTGTTGCCTCTATTTTTGGGGCATTTATGTATTTTGCAACACTAACAGAGGTTCCGATTATCGGAGAATTAATGAAATTAGGAATGGGTAAAGGCCCGGCATTGGCTTTATTGCTGGCAGGCCCAAGCTTGAGCCTTCCAAATATGCTGGTTATAAAAAAAGTTTTGGGAAATAAGCAAACAATAGCTTATATTTCTTTAGTCATAATCTTTTCAACCATCGCAGGATTAATATTTGGCTTGACATGAAAATATACTGCATTCTTTAATAACAATTCATACTTAAAAACCAAAACTTATTTATATAACAGTTCAACTATAATTTTAAAAAATGGTGAACATATTCGAGAAACTCATAAAAACTTTCTTCAAGAATCTTTTCAGAAGGAAAAAGCACATCAAGCTTGGCTTATATGGCCCTCCAAATGCAGGAAAGACTACTTTAGCAAATAAAATCTGCGAAGACTGGCTTGGCGAGAGCATGGGCAAAGTAACAAATATGCCTCATGAAACCCGTGAGATTCAGATAAAGGAGCAGATAGTCATCAAAAGCGGCAAAAAAGAAATTTCTTTTAATCTTGTTGATACTCCAGGGATTGCAACCAGGATAGATTATGAGGACTTTATGAAGTTTGGCATGAGTGCAACCAATGCCAAAAAGAGAGCAAAAGAGGCAACAAAGGGTGTGATAGATTCTATAAGATGGCTTGACAACATGGATACAGTAGTTGTTGTTCTTGATGCAACAAAAGACCCTTATTCACAGGTTAACATAACAATCATTGGAAATTTAGAGGCAAGGAAGATTCCTGTTTTGATAGTAGCCAATAAAGTGGATTTAAGAAAGGCCAAGATGAAAAAAGTCCAGTCAGCATTCCCACAGTATCATGTTGTTGGGATATCTGCTAAGTATGGCACCAATATTGATGAGTTTTACCAAGGATTATTTAAGGTGGTAGGATAATGCTAACCTTGCAGTTTGTTCCATACACTGAAATAGAATACCTCAGCTCAGTTGGAAGAATAAGGAAACTCCTTAACATAACAAAAGAAAATAGGATAGTTCTGTTGCAGGGCAGGTTAAGGAAAGAGGAAGAGACCGAGCTTATAAAAGCAACCATGGAAGAGATAGATAAGGATTTCAAGGGAATAGAGCTGTCTGTTATCTATCCAGACAAGAAAGAGAATGACTTATTCAGAAAGATAAAAAGGAATTTTGTTAATATGCTGTTGGGTGACAGGCAGGGCCTGACAATTATTGGGCCAGCATCTGTTGTAAGGGAGATAAAAAAAGACCCTGATAAGATACAGCTTTTTACAGAAGAAGAAGCTAAGCCTAAAAAGAGGAGGAAGAAATAATTCTAAAATGCCCCATCAATGTGTCAGGTGCGGAAAATTCTATGATGATGGAGCTGGAGAGATATTAAAAGGCTGCCCGTGCGGAGGGAGGCTGTTTTTCTATATAAACAAGAAAAAGCTTGAGGAGTCAAAAAACATAGTAACTGACCTGACAATTCAAGAGAAAAATGAGATTGAAAAAGATGTTTTTGACCTTATTGGCATAGAAAGGGACATGGAAAAGCCAGTTGTTCTTGACCTTGAATCAATAAGAATAATTAAGCCAGGAAAGTATGAGCTTGACATTGTTAATTTGTTCAGGAAAAGGCCATTGATATACAAGCTTGAAGAAGGAAAATACCTGATTGACCTTCCGGAAAGCTTTAAGAAAGAAGAAGATTAAATTTAAATTTTCTTATTGAATATGAAACCCAATAATGAACAGATAATTAAATATTATGATTACTGTGAAATTGACTATAAGCTTCTCTGGCATTTGAATAAAAATTATGCTTTTCATTATGGTTACTGGGATGAAAAAGTAAAAAATTTTGACCAAGCTCTTTTGAGGACTAATGAAATAATAATAGAAAAAGCAAAAATAAAAAAAACTGACAAAGTTCTGGATGCTGGATGCGGAATTGGAGGAACTTCTATATTTATTGCTAAACAAATTGGCTGTAAAGTTGAAGGGATTACAATTTCTCAGAATCAAGTTGATAAAGCGAAAAAACTTGCAAAAAAGCTTAATATGAGTTCATTAGTTAATTTTTCAAACCAAGATTATATGAATACAAGATTCAAATCAAATAATTTTGATGTTATCTTTGCATTAGAAAGTGTTTGTCATTCTGATAAGGAAAAATTCCTGAGAGAAGCTTATCGCTTGTTAAAAAAAAGTGGAAGATTAGTGATTTTTGATTTTTTTAACTCAAAATCAAAATTTTCTGGGAAGGAAAAAAAAATAATGAATAACTGGTTAAATGGCTGGGCAGTTGATTCTTTGGAAACCCCTTTATTCTTTAAAGCCAAATCAAATGAGATAGGATTCAAAAATATAAAATATGAAAAAATTACTGATAAAATTATGAATTCATCCAAAAGAATGTATCTGGCTTCTTTTCCTGGTTTTATTGTTACTTATATTTCCAATTTTCTTGGAATTAGAAATAAATTTCAAACAAAAAACGTCATTGCAGCATATTCTCAATATAAGGCTTTGAAAGAAAATTTATGGGAGTATGGAATTTTTTATGCAGAAAAAGAGTAATCATTTCAGAATTGACTTATAGACCTGAAGCATTTTTCTGGACATTTTTGAGATTGAATAATTAGCTGCGGTTTTTCTTGCATTTTTAGACATCTTTTCCCTTAGCTTATCATCATCCAGCACCTTGATTACTTTTTCACTGAATTCTCTTATTGAATGCTGGACCATAAATCCATTTTTTCCATTGACAATATCCCTTACTCCAGGAGAATCAATTGCAACAACAGGTGTTCCTGCTGCCATTGCCTCGACTAAAACCAGGCCCTGTGTTTCACTGACAGAGCTGAAGACAAAAAGGTCTGCTGCCCCGTAATAATTCTGTACAGCATTCGAGTGCCCGACCAAAAAAATCTTTGTCTCTAAATGAAGTTTTTTAATTAAATTAATTAAATAACTTTTTTTAGCGGAGCGTCCGACAAGCATCAAATAAATGTTCGGCTTTTTGTTTAGAATCAGCCTAAATGACTTAATTAAGAACCCAAGGTTTTTTTCTTTCGATATTCTTCCTGCGTACAAAAGCAGTTTTTGCTCTGGTCCAAGATTATACCTTTTTCTGATAATTTCCCTGTTTGGGTTTCCAAAAACATCCAGGTTAATGCCAGTTGGAACAACCTCAATCCTTGATTTAATCCCATGGTTTAGAAGCATTTTTTTTATGCTTTCAGAAGGGGCTATTACACAATCGCATTTATTGGCATAATCTTTTACAATCCACCTTGTAAACTTTTTTGTTATCTCCTGCTCAAAAGGAATGTGATAAGTATATTTTTCATATTGAGTGTGATAGGTAAAAATCAGTGGCTTATTGTAAATATCTGCAAAAAAAGAGCCATAGTTTCCCATAATAAATGGATGCTGAGTGTGTATAATATCCAGTTGTTTGATAGCCTTTAATGATTTTCTGAATATTGGAAGCGATAATCTGTATTTCTCTTTTGAAGATAACATTACAGATTCAATCCTGAATATGCCCCTTTCATTGTCACTATAACCGGGGTGTTTTGGGGCAAATATGTAAACCTCATGCCCCAGCTCTTCCATCCCTTTTTTGAAAGAGGATATTGAATTAACAACTCCGTTTATAACTGGCTTGTAAATATTTGTGAATATTCCTATTTTCATGGAATCGCCTTTATTGGTTATTCTAACTATTGTTAAAGTATGTTTGCTTTTTTATTTTTGAATCATTACTTGCCTTATAGTACTAATAAATTCTTCTGCAGCACTAATTGCTTGCTTTGTATTATACTCTTCTACACTTGGTGTAACATTATAAGTGAATATTTCTCTTGCAGTTCGGCTTTTATCATATTGTTTAGCATATTTATAAGCTTGTTCTTGAAAATCCTCTACATTAAATTTTTGAATTTGAGCAGTTGTTTCATATGTCTTTAAATATTCTTCATAAAGGTGTTTTGCTAATTTTTTAGTTTTAACAAGATAGTAGAGTATAATATGTTCAGTTATTGCATGAACGCCCCTTAAACCTTCTCTAAGTTTTGTTTTATATTTTAATGCTAAAAATGCATGAACAATATAATACATAGAATAATAGGCTGCAGCTACAACTTCTGCATAATCTTTGTATTCCCCACTAATCCCTTCTTTATCTGAGCCTTTTGAGGCATTATAGATAATCTTTGCTGTTTCTAACCTATTCTTACTTTTCTCTTCATAGAATCTGCTTATTTGATGTTTTTCTGTTTCAGAGAGCTTCTTTAGATTACCTGCTTTAACAAGTTCTAGGACTCTTTTTTCAGCAATTTCAATTTTCTTTTTTATTACATCCTGTACTTTCATCTTTTATAAATCCTCCTTAGCAATTGATAGTATGCTTCTACTCCATATAATATAATATGGTGTTTTTTTGCTTCATTTCCAATATTTAATTCGTTTGTATTTTTAATCATTTCTTTAAAATCATTCATATCAACAAAATTCAACCCCTTTTTAACTTTAGTATAAGCTCTGTCTATAGCATATTCTACATCCTTTATATCTTTTTTGTCCTGCACAATAATTAATAAGTCAAGATCAGAACTCTTTGTTTGCGTTGCTTTAGCATAAGAGCCAAAAACAAGCAGGGTAAAAAAAAGATTTTTAGCAGATAGCAAAATATCATTAAGCATTACTTGCACCCATGGATATTTTTTTAGGAATTCTTTTTTTCTTTTTAGTTCAATATCAACAAAAATTTCTGTAGGTGCAAATTCATTTAATATTATAATCTGCCCAGGAGGAACATTTTGTTTTCTAATAATGCTTTCTTTCTCTAGTTTAGCAATATTATTATAAACTAAAGTATATGATTTGCCCAGTCTTTTAGTAATACCTCTAATTGTAAGCTGCTCTTCTGGTTTGCTTAATAAAAAAATCAAAATTTGTTCTTGGGTTCTTGTAAACATTTTAGGTTATACTACTAATAGTATCAATTGATACTAATTATAGGTTATATTTAAATATTTTGTTTTTACTCCTAAAGACATTATATAAAATTTTCCTTGACTTTAACAGAAAACTATATATATTATCATCTTACCACTAGGTTTTATGCCTCGGTGGCTTAGTGGCTATAGCGGCGGACTTGTAATCCGCAGGTCGGGGGTTCAAATCCCCCCTGAGGCTTTCACTTTTAAAAATGGAACAAAAAATAAAGAAAAAATATAATGAACTGAAAGAAAAGTATTCTCTTCCTGATTTTGGTGAGATTAATCCTATTTTTAGCATATATAAAATAGAAAATGAGGATTTTTTGTTGAAGCAGATAAGAAAGAAAATTATTGGAAAAACAATATCAATGTCAGAAATCCTTGAGAACTTTCTGCATCCAGATACCACTCTGTCAGACATATACGAATGCAGAGTATTTAGCGATTCAGAAAGGGACAGAATATTTAAGATTTACAAAAAACTGAAGATACTTGAAAAGGAATCAATTGAGCTTTCACTTGAGCCAGACGAAAAAATGGAGGCTGAGTTCATAAAAAATGTTTGGAATTCATGGGATGATATAAAACAGGAAATGCTCTTTTTTATCAGAAAAGTAAAGGAATTCTGGAAAAATGAATTACCAAAATCAAAGATAGAGGGCTACTTTGGCTAAAATGAATGTTGTGCTATTAGGCTCGCCAGGCGTGGGCAAAGGAACTTATGCAAAGAGAATATCAAAAATATATGGCATTCCACAGATTTCAACAGGGGATATGTTCAGGGAAGCTATTAAGAACAAGACAAAGATTGGCTTGAAGGCAAAGGGATATATGGATAAGGGGGAGCTTGTTCCAGATGATGTTACTATTGGAATAGTTAAGGAAAAGCTAAAAAAAAATGACTGCAAAAACGGCTTTATGCTTGACGGTTTTCCAAGGACAATAGCACAGGCAGATGCGCTTTCTGATATAATTGATATTGATAAAGTGCTGGATTTCACAGCTTCAGAACAGGTAATAATTGACAGGCTTTCTGGCAGAAGGATTTGCAAAAGTTGCGGCGCTATATACCATATAAGGAATATAATCCCAAAAGTAAAAGGTGTTTGCGACAAATGCGGCGGCAAAATTTACCAAAGGGATGATGACAAGCCAGAGTCAGTAAAAAAAAGGCTTGATGTCTACAAAAAACAAACAGAGCCTTTAATAGAATATTACACTAAAAAAGGAATTCTAAGGAGTATTAATGCTGATTGGCCAATCGAGCAGGTTGATAATGTAATATCTGATGCCAGAAAAGCATTAGAGGAATAGTTAACCAAAAATTTTCTTTATGACTATTGTTGCATAAGAGCCCTTTGGGAGCTTGAATGAGATTATGAATTTCTTTTTGTTTTTGTTTATTTCATCTTTTTCAACTTTTGTTTTAATGTCTTCTGCATTAACAAACATATCCCTTTCATCGCCCTCTGAGGCAAGCTCTGGCATTCCCCTTATTATGAAATCCCTTAATTTGATTCCTTCTTCTTCAAGAATTTTTAATGAAATATCTCTTAATTTATTGTCTTTGAATTCTGTTCCAAAACCTATTATTGGTATCTTTGCATTTTTTATTTCTTTTTTTGGAAATACAAAAAAACCATTAGAGTAATCAACCTTTTTGTATTCCTTTGTTTTTAATATCATTAATTCAGAAATTGTCTTATTAAATATCAGGCTTTGGAAAGCATGCACATACATCATCCTTATTTTTTTTGGGACTTTCTTTATTGCACCAATAAAATCATTTGGAAATTTTGAAATATGATCCAGAACTTCTTTTTCAATGCTGCCTGAATTATCATGGTTTAAAATTAGGCTAACAGCTCCTTTGAAATCTTTTTTTAGTATTAATCTGCCTATTTCAGCGTTGTTTTTGCTGAATCTCTGCTCATCAAAGTAATTTGGAATTTGAATTGAAGTTAATTTAATCTCTTTTTTATTAAGGTTTCTTACTGTTATGATAAATTCATTCCCCTTTAAGTCGCCAAGGCTTATTCTTTCATCACCTTTTCCTTTGTAAATAAGCTCAATGTCTTTTAATTCAATATTTTTTATTTTATTAAATCCCTTAACAGAAATCATCTGCTCTGTTACTGCATTTTTGTCTTTTGAGCCTGCATATCCTATGTTTTTCCTGTTTGTTTTCAGGTATTTTGCAGCAGTTGAAACAGCTCTTTCTGTTGTGTAGTTCTTTTTTTTAAGAATGAAATAAGTGTAATTTCCACTGTCTTTTAACTCTATGTTTGTTATTTCCTTTACTATGAAATCATCTGGAATCTGTTTTATTTTATACATGCAGTATATGAAAACACAAAACATTAATAAAGCTTCATATTTTTCCTGAGGATATGAGCCTGTAGCCTAGTCTGGATAGGGTGACAGCCTCCTATTGAACAGAGTTCAATCCTTTTGAGCTAGTTCAAAAGTAAGCTGTAGATCCCGGGTTCGAATAAATGGTTGCTCATAGCTTCTTGCTAAGCTGGCATGCATAGAGGATTTTGCTTAAAAGCAAAATCCCCTTAGTTCGATGTTCGCAAAAAAGAGCAATTATTTTTGAAAGTCCCGGCAGGCTCGCTTTTTAAAATGAGAAAAATAAAATCACAGTTATTATCTGCAATAATTGGAATTGTTATAGTGATATTCCTTTTTTGGTATATTAAAATTGATGAAATATTAAAGGCATTCAGCCATTTTTCATTACTTAACCTAATTTTGTTTATTATTATTTCAATAACAATTATGGTATCTTTAACCTTGAAGTGGAGCATAATCCTGAAAGCCCAGGGTTGCAAGGTTCCTTTTTTCAAGCTTTTTACCTATAAGCTGGCTGGATTTGCAGTAAGTTATGTAACTCCTTCTGCTCATATTGGAGGTGAGCCTGTAAGGGCATACCTGCTTAATAAGAATCATAATATTGAATTTAAAAAATCACTTTCATCTGTTGTTATTGACAAATCATTGGAACTAAGCTTAAACGGATTTTTTGCATGCATAGCCATAATCATTATCTTGTTTAATTTTACTATCCCAGAAAAAACAGCAGTTATTATGATTTTCAGCTTTTTTGTTATGTTGGCTGGGATGTATGCTTTCTATCACTTAACCATAACAGAGAAGGGATTTTTTACAACATGCTTCAGTCTGCTAAGGCTTAATAAATGGAAGCTCACTAAAAAATATGAAAAGGACATCAAAGGCATGGAATCGCATTTGATTTACTTTTTTAAGTACAACAAAAAAGGGTTCAGAAATGCCTCACTTGTTTTCTTTTTGATATGGATTTTAATGTTTTTTGAATATAAATTCGCATTGCTCCTGCTTGGCTATAATAATGCATCATTTGTAGCTATTTTTATATTCTTCTCCTTTGTTGGCATTGCTTACCTAATTCCAGTGCCTGCTGCTCTCGGCGCTTTGGAGTTTGGGCAGTCATCTGCATCTGCTATGCTTGGGATCAGCAAGGGTATAGGTCTTGCACTTAGCATTATCATCAGGGGCAGGGATATGATATGGGTATTTTTGGGGCTGTCATACCTTGCATTGCACAAGATTAATTTTAGAGAAATAAAAGGGAACAATAATGAAAATTAACTGCTTATTAAAATCATTACTAAAAAAATAATGATAAAATGAAAACTATCCTCCTGAAAAAATCGCTTGGTGTTTTTAACAGATCAGTTAAGGTTAGATTCAAAGGCATAAGAAAGTATAATGGGAATGCAGGGCAGATATTGAAGCAATGCGTTGATAGCTGCTGGAACGGAAATTATTTTCAGGCAAGTTCAGGGCATTTTTCCTGCTTTTACATAAGGGATTTTGGAATCAGCGTGCAGGCATTGCTTAATCTTGGCTATAGGGATAAAGTTGTTAAAACACTTGAATTTGCATTAGCTTCTTATTCAGGAAATAACAAGGTAACTACTACAGTCTATAATGGCTCTGTGCTGGATTTTCCATATTATACACCAGAGTCAGTTGCTTACCTTATGCATTGCATAAAATTAGCTAATGCAAAAGAGCTTTTGCTGAAGCATAAGTTCTTTCTTGAGAAGGAAATAAAAAAAGCTTTTTTTGAATCCTTTGATGCTGATTCTGGGCTGATTAAAAGAAATGCTTATTTTTCCTCAATGAAAGATAATGCCTTAAGAAAATCTTCTCTTTACAATAATGTCATGCTCGCAATGCTCAGCAATGACATTGATTATTTTAAGCTTTACAATCCATTTAAGGGTTATGACTTTAAGAAAATAATAAAAGATAATTTCTGGAATGGAAGTTATTTCCTTGATGACCTTTCCGGCTTGGATTATGTTGCAGGGGATGCAAATGTTTTTCCTTACTGGACTGGATTGTTTGATTCAAAGAAAATGATTAAGCTTTCATTGGATGCAATACAAAAAGAGGGACTGGACAAGCCGTTTCCCTTGAAATACACAAAAGAGAAAGTTGGAAAATATTTGTTCCTGAATAGTATTTTAGTCCCTAATTATGAGGGCAACGCTATATGGACCAATCTTGGCCAGTGCTTTATTGATGTTGTGAAAAAGATTGATAAGGAAAAGGCAGGGGAATATGTTGGCCAGTATGTCAGGAATGTTGAGAAATATAAGAATTATCTTGAGGTATTTAATCCTAATGGAACTCCCTATAAAACATTGTTTTATTATGCTGATGTGGCTATGCTCTGGTCTGCTATGCTTCTTGATTCAATTGAAAATAGAATATAATTTATAAAAACATTACACTACTCTAACTTTACATTAATTTAAAAATCACAAAAATAGAAAGATTTAAAAAATTAGACATCTAAGTTAAAGTCTATATGATTGAAGAAAAGCTTAAAAGAAATGTTATTATCTTATCAATAGTTTTTGTTGTTATGATATTAGCAGTATTCATAAAACCAAGTATGACTGGCTATAGTATATACCAGCAGGTAAAAGAATCAAATTATTCTATAGAAGATTATGGAGAGAACATACAGGACTTGAAAACAAAGCTTCTGGTCTCTGACACAAACCTGTCATCCTGCAGCGCATTCAATAAAGAGCTTTTGACTGAATTAGAGAAATACTCAGATAAATTTTCTGAGTGCAACAGTGAATTAAATGTACTGAAAGCAAATTTTAGTTTGTTGAGGGCAGATTTAGACCAGAAAAATGAAGAGCTGGATAAGCTAAAAAATGAAAAACAAGAAGAAATCGATGATTTGAGGCTTCAATATGATGCTCTTGCAGAAAACCTGGCAAATAACTTATGCTGCAAGGCAAAAGTGGATAATTCTGATATAATTTCTTATAAAATTGAAAATAACAAGATAATCTGCCTTGAAGAAGGGGGCCTGGATATATCCTGTTCAAGGTAGGATTTAGCTAATATTTCTTAAAGACAATTTGCAAGCAATTTGTGTGCAAATAATTTTGAATCTAATAAAAAACTATTTTGTTTTCTAAAAGTTGTTAAAACAGGTTTTTCCTTAAAAATCTCTAAGCATAATCAATAATGATTTTTTATTTTGGTTTCTTAAGATTGATTGCCTTGTTTTCCGGAATTTATTCGCTAATTCTAAAAAAACAAATGAAAAAACCGGGCAAAGCATAAAAATAGGGTTTATTCACTAAGAAATGTTCTA
>CAYWLA010000004.1:0-26425 GCA_964458955.1 uncultured Methanosarcinales archaeon | reverse complement strand
TGGAGGTTCCTGAAGATGCATTAAAAGAGGCTTTGGTAAATGCATTAGCACATAGGGATTATCTGGAGAAAGGTGCTAATGTACTGGTAGAAATATATGACGACAGGGTAGAAATCACCAATCCGGGGGGGTTGGTCTCTGCTATAAAGAAAAGTGAATTTGGGAAGAAGAGTTTTTCCAGAAATCCTTTATTGTTCAGCTTATTCAAAAGAGTTGATCTGGTTGAGAAAGTCGGTTCAGGCATTAATAGGATAAGAAGAGCAATGAAAGAGGCAGGATTGCCCCTGCCAAAATTTGAGTTTACAAACTTCTTTACAGTCACTTTTACAAGAGCAGTGAAAACTGTGGGGAAAACTGTGGGGAAGTTGGGTGAAAAGTGGTCAGAAAAGTGGTCAGAAAAGTGGTCAGAACTAACTGAAAGGCAAATCACAATTTTACAAATAATTCAAAAAAACCCAAAAATCTCAAGAAAAGAACTGGCAGATGAAATAAAGATAAACCAGTCTGCAATTCAAAAACATCTTAAAAAACTCAAACAGGAAGGCTTACTGAAAAGGATTGGTCCTGATAAAGGAGGATATTGGAAGGTTTCAGAATGAATAAAACAAAAAAGAAAATGGAGGAGAAAATGACTAATTTAAAGATAAGAACATGCAAAAATAAAACTCATCACTTAATCAGGAACAGGCTTATGGTTCCGGCAGCTTTATTAATTATTATCCTGGCTGTGCTGGTTTTCTTAAAGCCTGCGTTTATCGGCTATTTTGTTTTTGAGGGGGCAGAAGAGCACGTAAAAGAGGTTGATAGATTATTTGCTGAGGACAGCACCTATACATTCATACCTGAAACTGAAGGAGAGCTAAAATCATTAAAGATTGATGGCTGGTTTATCGGAGACGGCAGTGCAAGGGTTTATCTTGAAGCAGATAATGAAAGCTATCTTGTTTTTGATTCAAATGCCCCTGAAGAAGGAGGTCTTGCCGGCATAACAGGCTTTGCTGTTAAGGACAAAAATAAAAAACAGGATAAAAAAACAAATGAAACAATTATATCTAATAATCAGCCTATTTTGGTAAAAGACATTCCTGATTTAGTCATTAATGAAAACAAGAAGCTTACACTTAACCTTAATAATTATTTCTCTGATGAGGATAAGGATGCACTGGCTTATTCTTGCACAGACATAGAAAATATTTCTGTTTTGATTAAAAAGAATATTGTGAAACTTACTCCGGATGAAGGGTTTGTTGGAAACAAGACAATTAGATTCATTGCTTCTGACTTGATAGACAGCGCAGAAAGCAATGAAGTAACAGTTAGTGTAGTTAAATCAAAAGATAATAAAACAGACAAGATAAATGAAACACCAGATCCTGATTCAAGCCCTCCAAACCCAATAGCATCTCTTCAGGTAGTCAGCAAGACAGGGGTTGTTGTTCTCAGCTGGACAAATCCAGATGATGCTGATTTTGCAGGTGTTAAGGCATTAAGAAAACAGGATGTTTATCCTGCTCTTGATTACAGCATGGCAATAGCTGACAGCCTGGTTGTTGATATTACAGATAAGATTAATTCCCCGGCAGCATTATCGGATGATGCAGTAACTGCTGGTATAACATATTATTACAGGGTTTATTCATATGACAGCAGCCTTAATTATGCCCCAGGACGGGGAGTTCTTGCTACAGCAGAGGGCGTTGAATCAGATGAAACTGAAAATGAAAGCATAGAACTAAATGAAACAATCCCTGCTAATGAAACTATTGATTTAAATGAAACAATTCCAACCTCAACTAATGAAACTATTCCTTCGGATGAAACAATACCAGCTAATGAAACTGCTTTTGTAAATGAGACAATTTCAACCTCAACTAATGAAACTATTCCTTCGAATGAAACAATTCCAGCTAATGAAACTGCTCCTTCGAATGAAACCATTGAAAACCTTACAAATCCCCCTGAAAACGCAGAGATTCTGATAGAGCTTGAATACAATGATGGAACAGAGTTTGATTCTGATAATGATGGGATTGAGGCAAGGAATGGCATAATAGACTTTAATGCTAATGCAGGGTTTAACTGGAATGCTGATGAAAGCAATTTATGCACAAGATGGGAAACATATTCCATAGATAATGAAAGTTCTGTTAAGGTATGCTATGGAAATGAGAGATGCTGCAACTTTATCGGGCTTGAGCCATTAACACCAAGCTGGAATGAGGTATTTTACTCTTATTATTCAAGATATGGGGCTGGCTCAAGCAACAGGATAAGCTCTCAGGTTGTTTATGTGGATTATAATATTAATGAGGATGATTTGTATTCTTATGTTTATTATTCTGACTGGGCAAGCCTGAATGCAGTCTTCTTGGAGGAAGAAGAGAAAATAACTTACTTTGATGATATTTGCATGGAAACATGCCTATTAAGCCTTGATGAAACATCCTACAGATTAAGAATTGAGCTGGAAAATGCAACCTTAAGGCTTGGTAACATAAGCTACACAATAATTCCATTGAAAGCTGAAATAATTAATAATGCCCCTGAATTATTAATGGATATTCCTGAGATCACTATCAGCAAAAACAGGGAGTTATTGATAGACTTAAGCGAGTATTTCTCTGACAAGGATAATGATTCATTGGAATATACAATCTATGAAATGGAAGATATCCCTGTTTTTGTTGATGGAAGCATTGTTACATTAATACCAAAGAAAGGCTTTACAGGAATAAGGCATGCATTCATCACAGCAAATGACTCAAAGCAAATAGCTGTCTCAAATGTGTTTGCAGTTAATGTAACTAAAACAGAAGAAATTCCGGAAGTGATAGTTGTTGAAAACATCACTGAAATGCCAGTGCAGCTTAAAGCTGAAATCAACAAGCCTGTTAAGTGGGTAAAGAAAGTTATGGCAGAAAACAATAAGAGCACTGCTAAATCTATTAATGTTTCTTTCAGTCTGCAAGAGCAGGCATTTAACATTAATGTCAAAGACACTAAGTTAGAGAAGCATATTGATAAGGATAAAATAGTTGCAAAGCCAGATAAAAAAGTGCCTGAAGAAGTTAAAAAAGATAAAATCAAGGAAAAAGAGTTTGAATTTGAGGAAGAGTTTGAGGCAAATGAAACAAAAGAATATATTGTTGATTATGAAACAGAGGCACCAGTTGTTACTGAAACAGAGATTAGTGATTATGAAAAACAGATAATAATAAGCTCAGATGTTCATTATGAGGATATTTTAGCTTATACTTCAATAAGGGAAAGCAGAAAAGAACTAATAAAGCTTTACTGGCTGGTTAATGATTCAAGAGAGTTAGTTAGTGATGTCAGCTATAAAGATACTAATAGTAATGGCTTGATAGACAGGCTTGAATGGATTGTTCTTTCTTTAAGCTATCAAACCTATGAGATTGTAATTGAGATAAGCAATGCAGAGCATTTGGATGAGAATTATAACTTTATTTCTGATGTTTATGATGATGTTTATCAGCTGGATGATGTATGGTCAGAGCCAGTTTATCATAATGATTATGTAAGGGTTACATTTGAAAAAGATTTAACTTCTTCTAATGATATTACTGTTTATGCAAGAAACACGCAGCAGCTTAACACAATTATAGAGGTTTATCATTTCAACAGCACTGAAAAGATAACAGAGTTCCCTGTTATAACTGATGAAAAATATTACAAGGTTTATTTAACAGATATGTCTGGCAGCCACGATACATTTGACCTAAAGATAAAAAACCTTGACAACAATGAAAAAGCCTATCTTGAGTTTGACCATATCATTGACCCAACAGGCTGGCTAACTGGCTGGGATAACAGGATTAAACTAACCATTGATAATACAAAGATAGATTCTGCATTAACCTGGTTTCCTGTAACTGTATTTTTAAATTCTACACAAGGCGAAGAAGTCTTTACTGAGTTTGATTCTGATTCAGACTATCTTAAAGTGGCCTTCACTAAGTCAGACGGCACAACAGAATTATATGCTGAAAAGGAATTGTTTAGTTTGCCAGACGGAGGAGGAACATACACATCACAATACCCACCAGCCCACTCAGATACTTATGTGAAATCAACTACGAAATATGATACCAATTACTGGGCATATTATGCGACTGACCCTGCAAAATCATTAACAGGAACAGAGGAAGCTAATTGTTGGACTTCGGGTTCAGGTGTCACCACTAACCAACGCTTTCATATTGATTTAGGTTCTGGAAAAATAATAAGAAGGATATATTACGAGAATTGGCATTCTAGTGGGGATTACACAAATAGAAGTGCACAAAATTTCACTTTTTGGGGGAGTAACACAGCAGGCTCATTTGCTGACCTAAATTATACAAATAATACAGGCTGGACACAGCTTACAACAAACCAGTCAACTTTCGACGAACATGTTGCAGCAGACCAAGCTGACCCAAAATATATTACTGTTACTAATTCTATTGCATATAGATATTATGCCTTTAAATTTGCAGATAATTATGGTGGTGCTTTGATAGGAATCCGTAGAGTAGAGTTGCAAACAGAAGAAAGCAAGGCAATATACCACGTATCAAGAGATGGCTGGGCTATATCAAATACATCAGATACAGATTTCTATATGTATTACGACAATGACCATGCAAACAATACAGCTTACATAGGCGCAATAAATACTACAGCTGGCGGCAATGTTTGGGATGGCAATTTTAAAGCAGTCTATCACATGGTGGATGGTGCAAATACATCACATATTTATGATAGTACGTCTAATGACAATGATGGAACTAAAAATGCTACTAATAAACCAGTCGAAGCAACAGGGAAAGTGGGGAAGGGGCAGGATTTTGATGGAACTGAAGATTACATTACAATACCCGCTATAACTCTTGATAATTTTACAATAGAAATGTGGGTAGAACCTGATAATTTGACTGGCAGTAGAACAATACTTTCTAACAACGTAGTTTCATACCCATATGTATTGGTGCGTTTTAGTGGAACTAATATTTATCTTTCATTGAAGGATAATGAAGGGGATGCGCTTGATATGCCTGTTGCTTCTGGATGCTCTATTGACACTTTTTATTATATAACTGCAATAGTAACTGGAACGACAGCTAAAATATATGTTGATACGGTTGAAAAAGGCACTGATACAAATGTAGATTTTGGTTCTCTTTCCCTTATAACTGATTTTTATATAGGCACAGATATTAGGGATGGGGGTATATTTTTCTTTGATGGTGTTGAAGATGAAGTCCGCATCTCTAACACCGACAGAAGCTTAGCTTGGAATAAAGCAAGTTACAATTCTGGAAAAGATACTTTACTGACTTATGGGAGTGAAGAAACAGTACCACCAACTATTATAGCAAATGTTACAAGTCCAAGTGTAGTTTGTTCAAACACAGATTTTAAGTTAAACCTGACAATCACAGACCCTGACGATGGTGAAACTTTAACAGCTTACACTCAATTTTATGTAAATGATATAGCAAATGGCTCAGAGCTTTCTTTAGTTGTAATTAATAACACAAATACAAATGTAGCTAATTTGTCAAGTTCCAACTTTAATGGAGGAGCAACTTTAATTGCAGAATTTTGGGCAGGAGATGGAACATTAAACACAACAAAGGAAAACACTACAACTAAAACAGTATATTGGCAGATGAAAGGAACAGTAAAAGACAGTGATAGTGTTGCGGTGAATAATTCAAAAGTGATTATAATAAATCAAACAAGCAATGCTATTTTAGGCACAACAACAAGCAATTCAACAGGCGGATGGACTTATGCTGTACTGTCAGGAACTTATCT
The DNA here is from genome assembly GCA_964458955.1 of uncultured Methanosarcinales archaeon. Lineage (GTDB taxonomy): Archaea > Nanobdellota > Nanobdellia > Woesearchaeales > CG1-02-33-12 > CG1-02-33-12. The sequence goes on along the minus strand of CAYWLA010000004.1, from coordinate 20,602 downwards.
TGTAATTGCCTATGATCCAAATAATTCAACAAGAGATGCAGATGCAGATCCGCACATAGTGGTAAGTTAAGATGAAAAAGAGCAGTAAGTTAAGATGAAAGGAGAAGAAATGAAGAAGGAGTAAGTTAAGATGAGACAGAAAAATTGCAAAAAAAATGGAGAAAGTTTAGGCAAGCAAAGTGCGAGCGAAGCGAGAAGTGGGATTTCAATTCTGAAGGAATTGAATATCGCACCAAGGTGTCAACTGACTTTGCAGTTGCTAGGAATCGCCTGTGTTTTTACCAGATTTTTCTTAAAAATCTGTTGCATGCCAGCTGGGCGTAACCAGCTGTGGGAGGTGCAGAATGAATAAGAAAGAATTAAACTTTATTTTGCAGCAAGGTGAAGGGCAATTTTATAACCCAAGTTCCTTAATTAATTCCTGTGAGGAGAATACTTTAACTCCATATTTCTCCAGAACCTTTAATCCCTTGTCATTTGACCAGAGTGAAATCTTGTCTCCCCTATCCTTAAACCAGAAAGACAGAGCAGCGTATGGAACATCTTTAATGTTTTCAGATAATGCATCCTTTGCCCTCGGAAAGAAAGACTCAAATACATTCCTCTCGACAATATTTATGAATATCTCTAAAGAGGAAAACATTATATCAAAATCTTCAGGTGAAAGACCAAATTTAGAGCAGATATCATTCCTGTGCTTGCCTAGTTCCTTTAACACTAGTTTAGGGGCAAATAGCTCTAAATTATACTCTAATTCAGGGTTTAATACTAATTCCCGCGTGATTGATTCTGACTTAAAGAAAGAGAATAAGACATTGGCATCAACAACCAGTTTCATTTGCATACCTTATAATCCATATCCTTTGGCTACTTCCTTATTGACCTCTCTGCCAAGTCTTAAACAATCCTCATCAGATAATCTGCTGTTCTTAGTCATCCTATTAAACACAGAGAGTAAGAGTTTTCTGAATGCTTTTGATCTCTCAAGTCTTATTTCAGATAACCTCTCTTCTATTGCTTCTGCTACAAACCTAGACTTATCTACAGAAAACTTTCCAATTTCTCTTTCAACTTTCTCAGGAATTTCAACAACTAATTTTGGCATATTAACCACCTATAATAACATTGATAAGAACAACTATTTAAATGTTTGTGATGAAATTATTGGATGTTATGAGGATGAAAGGTTATACAGGCAGCAAGGGAATTTATTATTATATAATGAAACTCTAGAGGGCTATTGTTATGAGGATGGAAGGCTCTATAAGCAGGAATGGAAGCTGTTTAAGGACTTAGAGGAAGATGGAATTATTGTGTCTAAAAAATATACCTTAATAGGCTCCATCATGATGCCTGAGCTTATCAAAAATAATAGTATTGCCTTCAATCTTGAAGAACAGAACAAAAGAGCCAACATGAACTCTTTTGTAGTTGCTGAGATTTTTGAAGTGATTGATAGTTTCCCTATCCAATTTAGCAATTTGGTCAATCTTTCTCTGGACAGCCCTGAACAAAGCAGGATCTTTTTGCTTCAGCTTTCGCAGGAGCTTTTCAATCCCAGAGGTGTCAATGTTCATATGGAATCACACCACTTGTTGAATTCATCCAAAGTCATTGGCTTGAGCTTGCCAGACTTAAGATCTTTAGAAGTCTTTTCTATAGACTCAACAACTTCCTTGACAACAGATTCTTTAACTTCCCTATCATCATATTCAGATATCTCAGATATTTCCCTTGCTTTCCTTATTAATTCCAGCTCTTTAGCATCACTTAATGTTCTGGAAAATGCATGCCTTGCTACAGATGACCAGTTAATCCAGTCCAGCTTGCCCATTTTCAGTTTTAATTTATCTGGTACAGATAGTGTTATTGTTCCCATGTTAAACCTCCAAAGCCATAAAAATCCATATGGATTTTTAGGACACCAGAAGGCTATGCCTTCTGAGTGTAATTATTTATATTATGTGTATACAAAGGATATATTTAAGTCTTTTTGTTTGGATGAAAAAAATGAAAAAGCAGTAAGTTAAGATGAAAAGTGAAATATTCGTAACAGTTGTAATATTTTTTGCTTGTATAGCTTTAGCTTTAGCATACACAGCAGACCCTTATGACAATATTCAAAGCATTTTGAATAATAGTTATACTGCTGAGAGTTATGATAATATAATTCTTATTTTAGAAGAGCTAAGACCGGAAATAACAGCAAGTGCAACCTCGCCAGGCATAGTTTATATCAGCACAGACTTTAAGTTTAATATGACTGCAACAGACCAGGACAATGCAACATTTACCGGCTATGTGCAGTTTTATGTTAATAACACAGCATCTGGCTCAATGCAAAACCAAACAATAAGCAATAACACAAACACATTAATAGGAACATTAAGCAATTCAAGCTTTAATAAGGGTGCAAAATTAATTGCAGAGTTCTGGGCAGGTGATGGAATAGAAAACACAACAAAGGAAAACACAACAGAAGAAACTGCCTATGACAGGGAGGAAATAGACTGCTCTAACATGGATGACTATGTTCCTATTGTAATCAATGGAAGTAATGGCTTCGCAATAGACGGAGAAAAGCAAATAGTCTGGACATATTGCAGCGGAGCATCAAACTACCTCTATTACAACAATTATTCTGATTATTTAGTTGCCAACAGCACAACACAGCTTCCTCATGAAGTAGAGTTCGGCAATGGAACTTCTTATAATCCAACCTCTGTATGGAATTCTAACTATAAGATGGTCCAGCACCTGCAGGAAGACCCATCTGGCTCTGCTCCGCAGGTTATAGACTCAACTACTAACCTGAATAATGGGACTTCTGGAGGAACTATGACCTCAGGTGATCAGATAACAGGCAAGATAGACGGCTCTTTAGACTTTGACGGCAGTGATGATTATGTTAATGTAACAGTTGATAACACTATCTCAGATACTTTCACAGATGAAAACAGCATAGCAATAAAAACAAATCTTAGTGTTAATACAACTCTTGGTCAGGTTAAGTTAACAAATGTTGTTGCTACAGGCGGAACAATAACCTATGATGGAAATTATAAGATTCACACTTTTACGTCTAATGGAACATTTACTATTGATGGGAATATGGATGTAGAAGTTCTTGTAGTCGCTGGTGGTGGCGGTGGGGGAACCGATTGGGCTGGTGGTGGTGGAGCTGGCGGATACAGATATATTGCTTCTCATGCTGTTACCGCACAAGAGTATCCTATTACTGTTGGTGCAGGTGGATCAGCAGATACTAATGGTAGCAATTCTGTATTTGATAGTATCACTTCTATTGGTGGAGGTGCTGGCGGTGTTGCTGGTGAAGGTGGAGATAGTGGTGGTTCAGGTGGTGGCGCAGGGTTAGATAGTAGTAGTGGTGGTGGAAATGGAACAGTAGGACAAGGGCATGATGGCGGTAATTGTTCCCCTAACTCAGGTGCTGGTGGTGGTGGTGGTGCAACGGCAAATGGGGCAGATGGAGTAAATATGACAAGTGGTGATGGTGGAGCAGGAACACCATCTGAGATTTCTGGAGGATCTGTGACTTATGCAGGTGGTGGTGGTGGTGGTGGTTATATTGGCAATTCTGCTCCTGCTGGTTCTGGTGGTGAAGGTGGCGGAGGTGGAGGTGGTTATACTTCTGGTAGTACTGGAACTGCTGGAACAGCAAACACGGGTGGTGGTGGTGGTGGTGGTGCTGGTGGTGCTGGTGCTGGTGGAGCTGGCGGCTCAGGCATCGTCATAATTCGGTATCTAATATCTTACAGGTCATCAGGAGAGCTCTGGTCAACAAATCTTTTGTCAGGTCAAAGTGTTTCATCAATAGATTCGTTTGGCTACAATGCCTCTTCAATTCCTGCTGGAACAAACTTAACAGTCCAGTTCTCACAGGATAACTCAACATGGAAGAACTCCACTGGCACAACAGATGGATGGGATAGTTTATCTTCTGGAGCAAATACAATTGATTTATCTTCATTGAGTTGGAGTGGAGCAAACCTTTATTATAAAATGAAGTTCGGTTCCAACGGGACAAGCACTCCTGTGCTGGATGATATGAATGTAACATATAATAACAGTCTGGATATCACTGATGAGATTACAATTGAGGCATGGTTTAATGCAACCCAATTGGGAGCTTCACAACAAAACACAATCTCAGATACTTTCACAGATGAAAACAATATAGCAATAAAAACAAATCTTAGTGTTAATACAACTGCTGGTCAGGTTAAGTTAACAAAGGTTGTTGCTACAGGCGGAACAATAACTTATGATGGAGATTATAAGATTCATACCTTTACATCTAATGGAACATTTACTGTTGTTGGCGGGAATATAACTGTTGAATATCTTGTGGTTGCTGGTGGTGGAGCTGGCGGTGGAGAAGTCAGTAACGGAGCATCAGGTGGTGGTGGCGGAGCAGGTGGTGTTCTTACAGGAAGTATTGGCGTAACCCCCAAAACATATTCAATCGTTGTAGGTGATGGTGGTGATGGTTATTATGGCAGGCAAGCAATTCCTGAAACTGCATACGGTGGTAATTCGAGTTTTTCTACAATAGAATGTATTGGTGGCGGTGGGGGTTCATGCTATGGATATGCTGGTGGTAATGGTGGTTCTGGCGGCGGTGCTGGTGGTGAACAAGACGCATCAGGTGGAAAAGGTACTGATGGGCAAGGATATAATGGTGGCGATGGTTTTGTTACTGGCTTAGATGCCAGTGGTAATGGCGGTGGTGCAAGTGAAATTGGTATTACCACTACAGAAGGGGCTACACATGGTGGGGATGGTATTGTTAACACAATTTATGATGGTTCTAACATTACTTATGGCGGTGGCGGTGGCGGTGGCGCAGAGCCATCTGGTGCTTTAGCAGGAAGTGGTGGTGATGGTGGCGGCGGTGCTGGTGGTACTCTCGCATCACACACAGGTACTTCTGCCACAGCAAATACTGGTGGTGGTGGTGGCGGAAGAGGACAGGGAGTTGGAACAGAGTTAAGTGGTAATGGCGGTTCAGGCATCGTCATAATTCGCTATCTAATATCTTACAAGTCATCAGGAGAACTCTGGTCAACTAATCTATTGTCAGGTCAAAGTGTTTCATCAATAGATTCATTTGGTTACAATGCATCTTCAATTCCTGCTGGAACAAACTTAACAGTCCAGTTCTCACAGGATAATTCAACTTGGAAGAATTCAACAGGTACAACAGATGGATGGAATAGTTTATCTTCTGGAGCAAATATAATTGATTTATCTTCATTGAGTTGGAGTGGAGCTAACTTTTATTACAAGATAAAATTCAGTTCTAATGGAACTAATACTTCTGTTATGGATGGTATAAATGTAACATACACAAGTTCTAATCTTTCGTCAGTAATAATATCAAAACAGAATGCCTATGAATTAAAAACAAACTCTGCCTCTTTGATTGGGGTGATAAACAATGGAACATCCCAGGAGGTTTCCTATTCTGTTTCAGCAGGGCAGTGGTATAATTCTGTTTTAACTTATAATGGCAGTTTGATGAGATTGTATTTAGATGGAACCGAAGTAGCAAATAAATCTGTTACAGGCTCAATTAATACAAATAGTAATGATCTGTTTATTGGCTCTCTGAATACAAGCTCAGACTACTTTAACGGCACCATTGACTCAGTCAGGATTTCAAACACATCAAGAAGTGCCTCTTACATCAATCAAACTTATCAAAACACATTAAGAACAGATGGTTATGGGGAGATAAATACACCACCAGCACAGCCAGGCTTAACATATCCGGCTAACAATTCTTACATTAATTCAATCACTATGAATTGGACAGGCTCTGATGCAGAGAGTGATACTGTTTATTATTATGTCCTGGTTAATGGAACGCAAGCCTGCTATACTGCTGATTTGAACTGCTCCTATGATCCTTCTGATGGATATTATCAGTGGAATGTAACGCCTTATGATGGAACAGTAAATGGAACAGTATCAAGTTTAAGGTATTACACTTATGACACAACAAATCCGCAGCTGACAATAACAACATCAAACAACACAGCAAGCAATACCCTAACAACAATAGAGGGAACTGCTTCAGACATTAACAATGACTCAATCTATGCAAACAATACTGCCTGGACCTGGAACAATACCTATACAAACTGGAAATTCACAAACAATACAAATGTAGCAGAGGGAACCCATCATATCTTAATCACAGCAAATGACTCTGCAGGAAACACAAACAGCTCTTTGTTTGTTTTTACATATGACACAACAGCTCCAATCTATTCTGATATTGGAAAGAATGATACAACTATAAAGGTTAATGATATTGTCTTGTTCTATGCAAACTGGTCAGATTCGCTTGCCGGGTTAAGCCATCATATTTTTAGCTGGAATAATTCCGGCTCCTGGGCAAACGACTCAGCAGTTTCTTTAACAGAATGGTCAAATGTTACAAAAACAATAACCGCAACAGGAAAGCCGGAAATTAACTGGAAAATATATGCAAATGACTCTGCAAATAATTGGAATAATACAGGAACACAGACATTTAATATAACAAATACAGCACCAACTTTTGACATTCCATTAGTTGCACAAAGTACTAACTCAGGAACACCTTTTACTTACGACATAAACGCTTCTGATATTGATTTAGATACAATCATTTATTATGACAATACTTCTTTATTCAATATAGATTCAAGCACTGGAATTATTACAGATACTCCAACAGAAAGCGAGAAAGGAACATACACTATTTTAATCACAATAGGCGACGGAACAGCTAACACAACTTCTACTTTTGGCTATACAATAACAGATGCAACGAGTCCAACAATTTCAAACTTCCAGTTCATAGCAGTAAATAGTTCAATGGGGCAGATAGGCACAGATGAAACAGCTTTTAACTTTTCAAATCTAGAGGACATAGAGTATATGAACATTACTTTTACTTTATCTGATGTAAATGGAATAAGTGGAGATACCAAACTATATTTAACAGCAAACGGAACAAATGCCTGCTCTTTGGGAAACAATCAATCTGCTGCATGCTATAATTTTGACTCAGGAACATGGATAGAATACCAGAATAATACAGATACTAGCACATTCAGGGACATAGGCGGCTCTGCACAAGGGGATTCAATAACCTGCACTTATACAGAAAATTCAACAGCAAGAAACTATACCTGCGAGATAGACGAGCATTATAACCCAAATGTCTGGAAGCATTACCCTTTAAACTTCTCTGATATGAAATGGCAGGATGGACCATCTGAAAGAATAAAGAAAAATGTAGTGTGGAGAATAGAATTAGACACTTCAAATATTCCTCTTGATGCAGATTATTGCAAATTAGAATTCAGGGTAAATTCCACAATATTATTGACACCTTTACAACAGATTTTGGCTTATATGTGTAATTCAACATACTCTACTGGAGACCCTTCAATCAATTCAAACTGCCAGTTAGTTGCAGGAAAGCTTCCAGCAGACCTTCAGGATGATGGAACTAAATTCAGAGCTATATTTACAAGCAATTTAACAAATAATTTAGGGGATATAAAGTATGTCTTAATAACCTCAGATTCCCCAACTTCAAGATGTTATGCAATGAAAACCTACGGATTCTTGGGAAGTGCTTCTGTTAGGTCAAGCATAAGCACAGATAATGGAGATAGTTACAATCTTCTTGCAGACGGATATGAGACAGAATTAAATATAAATTGGTTTTACAATGGAACAAATTCAAACATAACCCAGACATTAATCAAGGTTTTTTCAAATGATTCTCTTTCAAACTCAGGAAACTCTTCAATAGAAGTAATGACATGGGAAGCAACAAGCTTAAATGAGCCGCCAATAGTAGATATTATAGTTCCCCAAATAGATGATTTCCTGTCAGGAACAGAATATATAAACTACACAACAGCAGAGCCTAATGGAGACAGATACACTACAAATATAACAGTAACAAACAGCACAACAACTACTTCAGTCGCTGCAGACTTATCAGATTCAACATCCACTTATAATTTTAACACAACAACTGTTTCTGATGGAGAATACAATTTAACAGTTGAAAGCTGTGAAAACACTACTTCAGACTTACTTTGCGGAAGTGATACTCATAATATCACAATAGACAACACAAACCCAGATTTAAGCATTACAACAAGCAATAACACTTATCATAATACTCTAACAATAGAGGGGACTGCCTCAGATACTAATAATGACTCAATCTATGCAAACAATACTGCCTGGACCTGGAACAATACATATGCAAGCTGGAAATTTACAAACAATACTAATATTGCAGATGGCTTATATCATATCCTAATCACAGCAAATGATAGTGCTGGAAATACACAGAGCTCATTATTTGCCTTTACCTATGACTCAACACCGCCAGTTCTAAACTTTACCTCACCAACAGAAGCAAACCAAACAACAGCAACCAGAAACTGGACACAGGCAAACATAACAATTGATGAAGAGAAATTAGACACTTTAAGGTTCAGCTGGAACAGCACAAACTACACATTCTATGATGATCTGCTGGTTTTAGCCCTGAATTTCAACAATAATTCTGCAATTGGGGAAAATTCAACCTATGCCATTGATATTTCAGCCTATGGCAATAACGGAACAGCTGAAAATAACGCCCATCCAGTAACCAGCGGGAAATTCAGCGGAGCCTATGAGTTTGACGGCATTAATGACTATGTTAATGTGAGTGACAGCGCCAGCTTAAATTTAACTGTATTGAGCATAGGGTTCTGGTTCAAGCCTGAAGAGGAGTATAACTCATCTACGGATTATATCAGCTTTGTATATCATGATGATTATGAGGTATTCATAGACAACGGAAGCATGGTATTTAATTACCAGAATAATAACATAAGCTCATCAACCACCAGCTGGAACAAGGACCAGTGGTACCATGTTTCTGCAACCTATGACGGCTCTACACAGGCACTTTATGTTAATGGCTTAAGTGAAAGCAATGCTTCTGTTTCCTCTCCTTTTAGTATAAAAAACAATAATGGGGAAAATACTGCATCATTCTTTAGCTCTGGCGATATAATCTTGAAAGGCAGCTGCTCTGCAGGCAGCTGCTCTTATCCCGGAGATGATGCATTTATTATCCAGAACCCATCAGGAGAAACTGTTGCTTACATAAACAGCACCGGAGACCTGTGCATAGAAGACAGCAACTGCAATGACAATGACGCAAGCTGCAATAATCCTGGTGACGGCTCATTCATAATAAAAGATAGTGATGATGCCATGGTTTCATATATTAATGCAACAGGGCACTTATGCCTGATAGGAGAACTTACAGAAAATGGAAGCCCATAAAAATTTAAAATCATCTGGAAGAAGTCTAATAATCCTGCCTTCAAATTCTTCTGGGGAATGCTGCTTTAATAATTTAGAGATGGCACGTTTCTGCGCTTCTAAATCTTTTGATTCTGATCTAGTTAGCCCTGAGCATAAGATTTATTCTTATATAAAAGAATCAAAAAGTTCAATCATATCTCTGTTTGATAATATTTCAACTTTAGATTGTTGTTTAAATGCTGGCTCATTAGACCAGATAACACAGTTTAGTTTCAACGCAAGAGCAAAGAATGGGACATCTTTATCATGTATAAGTTGTTTAGCTTCTGGTTCAAATTCCTTAAAGAACTCTTTAGGAATTATATTAATAAATGTAAGTAATTCAGATAATTTTGAATTAAATTGTTCTAAATTAAGTTTAGAATATTCGAATATATCTAATTTATTCTTCTTTAATTCATCAACAGCATGTTCAGGGGAGAATAATTGCAAATTTAAGAACTTGGATTTAGAAATGATTTCACTAACAGGATTATGTCTAAAGAATGAGACTAATATATTTGTGTCTGTAACTAATCTCATTTCTCACCAGCCTGCTTTCTTGTACTTTTTCCACATGCCTTCCTTAATCTTGCCTCCTATTTTAAGAGCTAATGCATCAAATTCCTTTTCAGACTCTAGTTTCTTTAGCATATTCTCTTTCCAAGATAATTGCTTTACTTTTGATTCAACAGATGCTCTTACAAACCCTGACCAGTTAATTTCTGGAAATTGTTTCATTTGCTCTCTTACTTCCTTTGGAACAGACAATGTTATAGATACCATTTTATCACCTTACGTTAAAGAACGTAAAAACGTTGAAGTATTTAAATCTTTTGATTCTGTCAGCCCAGAGCATAAGGTTTATTCTAAAGCAGAAAATAGTTTATCTCTTGTAAGCGTCATCATGATGCTTAAGATTTTCAAAGATAATCTTCTCGCCTCGCAGCCTGAAAGAAAGGACAAATCTCCCAACATGGACTCTCTTAAGATGACTCATGTCTCCCCTGAGATTTTTAAAATGTTCAATTTCAGTGATATCGCTGTTGACAATTTGCTTAATCTTTTTATTGACTGCAATGGAGAGGTTTCTGTCTTTTCTTCCGAGTTTTTCGAGAATTTTTCCCAGTTTGTCGGAGATTTCGAAATCCAAACTCATTTTAGTCCCATTAATTCATCTAATTCTTTTAATGTCATCTTAGAATGCGGACCTTTCTCTATCTCTTTAAGTTCTTTGACAAACTCCTCTTTTAACTCCAATTCGTCAACAGGATGCCAGTCAATCCTGTCGCAGAATTCCTGGTCAGCTTTGGACAGAGTGCCTGTTTTAATAAATCTATCAAATATTTCCCGTTTCATCACTTTCTCCCTGGAAACCTCTGACCAATTAACCCAGGGAAACCCTTCAAGAATAGAAAAAAGCTGGTCTTCTAATGCAAAAGTTATGCTTACCATTTATATCACTCCTTTATTAACCAATTCTTCAAATTTAACCAGCTGTTTCAGCTTTTCAACAACACCTTCTTTAGCAACCTCTGCCCAATTAACATCCGGGCGCTTATCTAATCTTTCTTTAAGCTCTTTAGGTATTGATATAGTAAATCTTTTCATTTTAAATAATACTTCCTCTTGTGTTGATAAACGCAAATACGTTGAAGTATTTAAATCTTTTGATTCTGATTTAGTTAGCCCTGAGCATAAGGTTTATGGCGCTGTTGAAGAAAAAGTTGATTTAACGATGCTTAGCGTAAATCCTATCATGATGGTCAAAGTCCTCGAAGATAATACTATCGCCTTCAATCCTGAAAGTAAGGATAAAACTTCCAATCTGGACTCTTTTGAGGCTACTCATATTATGCCTGAGATACTAAAAAATCAGAGATTTTTGGTACCAACTTCGTTGGTTTTTGAAATGTTCAATGTCAGTTTTATTACTGTTGGCAATCTGCCACATCTTCTTTTTAATAGTGATGAACAAAGCAGGGTCTTTTCTTTTGAGAATTCGCAAGATCTTTTTCAGATATTCAGATGGTCTGGAAGCAAATGTCATAGTTCATCAAACCATTTATCCAATTCATCAGGAGTCATTGCCTTAGAATGCGGACCTTTCTCTATCTCTTTAAGTTCTTTGACAAACTCTTCCCTTAATGGAAGCCAATCTCCTGGTATCCAATCCATCTTTTCACAGAATTTCCATTCTTCATCAGACAGCTTACCTGTTTTAACATACCTGTCAAATATTTCTCTCTTTAGAGTTTCTTCTCTTCCAACTTCTGACCAGTTTACCCAAGGAAATAATGTTAATCTTTCTTTAAAAAGCTGCTCTAATGAAACAGTTATACATGCCATTTACAGTTCACCTCTTGCATGTAATCTCTCTAATACCTCTAACCTTTTCTTCAGTCCCTGCTTGAATACTTCTGGCCAGTTTACATCAGGCCTTTTATCCATCCTTTTCTTTAATTCATCTGGTATGGAAAATGTTGTTCTTATGATTTTTTCCATTGATAACACCTCCTGCGATTGCATAGATGTATGTAATTGCATAGATATATTTAAATCTTTCGAAATCAAGGATGATATTTTAGATTATAGTTTAACCCCAATAACAGAAGCTTATGATTCTTTGGGTGAGGGTGAGGAACTTTACTTCCTTGATTCTGAAAACAAGCCGGTAAAAGTAAAAAGCATAACAAAACAGCCATACAAAGGCAGAATATATGATGTTGATCCAGGGGATGATGCATTTATTATCCAGAACTCTTCAGGAGAGACTGTTGCTTACATAAACAGCACCGGAGACCTGTGCATAGAAGACAGCAACTGCAATGACAATGACGCAGGCTGCTCTGCTCCTGGTGATGGCTCATTCATACTAAAAGACAGTGATGATACTATTGTTTCATATATCAATGCAACAGGGCACTTATGCCTAACAGGAGACCTTACAGAAAATGGCAGCCCATAAAGGAGGTAAAGATTGAATGATGTTTCCCTGTAGCTAATGGGTATTAAAACAAAAAAGTGGACAATTAAGACCAAAAAAGTGGATAAATATTTAAATAAAAATGAATTATAACCAAAAAGGTGGATATTATGGCAGAAAAACAAATTTTAGGTGAAAGGGAAAGAGAACAATGGCTCTGGTTTCATGAAAATGCATATCAGGATGATTTAAAGATAGCAGAAAAGCTTTTGGTAGAATCACCAAGATGGAGCATAATCTCTGGTTATTATGCTATGCACGATATTACAAAGCTCTATCTCGGTAAAATAAAGGGCTGGAAAGTTAGTGGTAGTTTTGTACATTCAAGGGTCATAGAACTACTGGAAGAGTCTCTTAAAGAATATCCGAGAAAGCAGGAAATAATTTGCCTTTTAAGAGAGGCTGAAAAAGAGATAAAAGAAGTGCTAAGAATTGAGGAAAAAACAATAGTCAAGCTGCTTAGAACAGGAAAAAGTGAAAGGGGCAAGGCACAGTATTACTCAGAAAAGAGCGAAAGGGAAATGTTCAATATAAACTTTTCAAGGAAATCAACATATTTCTTTGAAAAGATAGTAAAACCCTATACTAAAATAATCAGGGGGTTGTTATAATGTTTCTAGATATACTGCTTGGCAGCAAAGCAACCTGGAGGATATTGACCTTAATGTCAGAATCACCGGGCAGCAGGATAACAAGAGCTGAAATCAAGAAGTGCACAAAGCTTGGCAATAATGCAATCAGCGAGTCAATTAAAGACCTGGTTTGCCATAAGATACTAACTATGCAAAAGAGGGGCAGGAAGGAATATTACCAGATTGATTTGACAAACGAACTGGCTAAAAAGATTATTGACATTTGCGATCTTGAAAGAAAGGCTAACAATAACCTCCCATATCAGTATTCACTGATACTGAGAGAGTATGTTAGGCTGGTCCTTTCTGTATTTGTACCACAAAGGATAATCCTGTTTGGTTCAGTAGCAAAAAGAACATTTAGAGAGGATTCTGACATTGATGTTGCATTAATTTTTATGAGCAAGCTGCCAATGCAAAAAAAGCTTGATTTAGAAGAAATAACTCATAAACTAAGGAAAAGGTTTCAAAAGAATATCCAGCAACATATTTTCACTGAAAAGGAATTTAATAAGTCAAAATCTGCTTTGACGGATGATATCAAGAGAGATGGTGTGGAGTTGATATAAAATGTTATTGAATAATGCGGTGCTAATGCGGTGCAAAGTTGTTAAAAAAGGTCTGGGGGTTAGAACATACTACACCTTGGTGAGCTTTGGCGAACTATATCTAACCATTCAAAGAAGGTAAGAAAATGGCAGCCCATAAAGGAGGTGAAGATTGAATGGTGATTGAGAAAACATTCCCTTCAAAGAGGGAAAGATTTATAAAGAAGTTTCCCTTTACAGTTAAAAAAATGATAAAAGAAGAAATAAAAAATTACTTAATTGATTTTCAAAAGAGTGAATTGCCAGCATTAGTAGAGAGAGAACTGAAAATTAGGAAAATAAAAAAGATAAAATCAATAATAGGTCCAAGAAGAGCTGGAAAAACCTTTTTTATGTACCAGGAAATAAAAAGGCTTATGGGGTCAGGCATAAAAAAAGAGAATATTCTTTATCTTAACTTTGAAGATCCAGGGTTAATAGGAGTCAATTTTAAAGAAATAGGAGAAATAATTAAGTTGCATTGGCAGCTTTACCCGGCATCAATAAAAGAAAAACTGCACATTTTTATTGACGAACCGCAAAACATAAAAAATTGGGAGATAGCTATAAGGGCTTTGTATGATAATGGTTTTGATGTTTATATAAGCGGTTCCAGTTCTAAATTACTGAGTAAAGAAATAGCAACCTCATTGCGGGGAAGGTCAATTTCCCATATTTTGCTTCCATTCTCATTCAGGGAATTCCTCAAAATGAAAGAAACTGTATTTGATACAGCAAGACTAAGCTCAAAAGAGAAAGCAAATCTCTTAGCATTGTTTAATGAATACCTGGAATATGGCGGTTTCCCGGAGATTATTCCGGAAAATAAAGAAAACAAAATTAAGATAATAAAAGAATATCTTGATTTGATTATTTACAGGGATATTGTAGAAAGGTATAAAATAAAAAATGTGCAGCTCATAAGATGGCTAATAAACTCCTTGATTGCCTCTTTTTCCAGAGAATTCAGTGTTCACAAGACTTACTTAACATTAAAATCAAGGGGATTAAGATTAAGTAAAAACACCCTCTATTCTTATTTGTCTATGTTAGAAGATTCTATGTTTGTGTATTCCTTGCCAAAATTTGATTATTCTATAAGAAAAAAAGAATTCTCCATAAATAAAGCCTATTTATGTGATATGGGATTTACAAGGATTATGGAAATCTCAGAAAACAAGGGCAGGAAAATTGAAAATATTGTTTTCCTTGAGTTAGTAAAACAAAAAAATAAGAATCCTTTAATTGATATTTTCTACTGGAAAAACCAGCAGCAAGAGGAAGTTGATTTTGTTGTAAAACAGGGAACAAAACCCAAACAGTTAATTCAGGTTTGCTCTGATTTCAGCAATTTCGAAACTAAAAAAAGAGAGATTAGAGCGCTTATTAAAGCAAGCAGAGAACTAAAATGTAAAAACTTAGTTGTAATTACAGAAGATTATGAGAAAGAAGAAACAGCAGAGTGGCTTGGTACTAAAAGAAAAATTAAAATAATTCCAATATGGAGGTGGCTGTTGGAAGATTATTAAAGATTTAAATATAATTATTACTAATAATGATAGAAGATGTTGAAATAAGATAAAGGTCAATAATAAGAAATTTATATAGTTTTATGTAACAAGTACTAAAAAATGGAACTAAAAACACAAAAATATGAAACAAAAAGAACAAATCAGGAGGCAATAAAATGGGCGTAACCATTTGTTGTAGGATGATAATAGGTTAAATGTATAATGGACTATACAAAAATATATAAATATGTTCAGTATATTATACAAAATTAGGGTAAATACAAAATGGACTATAAAAAAATAATTGTTCAATGGAAGGAGTTCAGCATCCCAGACGCATTGCCAAGAAAGGTTAAGATAGATCTTAATACAGAATTTATTTTAGCCATAACAGGACCGAGGAGAAGCGGAAAGACCTATTTATGCTTCTACTTAATGAAAAGCCTGATGAAAAGGGTTTCAAGAGAGAACATACTCTATATAAATTTTGAGGATGAAAAGCTATTGCAGGCAGATGCAGAAGATATAGATAATTTGCTCAACACATACTACGAGCTGTCTAACATTAACAATAAGCAGAAAATTTACATATTCCTGGACGAGATTCAGAATGCAAAGAACTGGGATGCATGGGTTAGAAGGATACAGGAGACTAAGAAGAACATAAAACTTGTCTTAACAGGTTCTTCTTCAAAATTATTGAGCAAGGAGATTTCAACAAAATTAAGGGGTAGAGTGATAAACATAGAGGTATTCCCCCTGAGCTTTAAAGAATTGCTGGAATGGAAACATATAAGCTATAACCTTAAAACAATAGAGCACAGCAAAGAGAGGTTTAAGATTAAGAAGCTATTCACCAGCTATTTAAGGGACGGCGGCTACCCTGCAATAGTCCTGAATGCAGAACAGAAAGACACTATTCTCCAGAATTATTATGAATCAATGATATTCAAGGATGTTATTGAAAGATACAAGGTAAAGGAGATTAAGAAACTAAAAATAATATCCAAGCTTCTCTTTGAGTCTTTGGGCAAATACATATCTTATAATAAAACAGCAAACAGGCTAAAGTCATTGGGCTTTGATGTAAGCAAAAATACAATAATAAATTATGTGTCTTATTTTGAAGATGCTTACCTTTTTTTCCAAAACCTGAGGTATGAGTACTCCCTGACAAAACAGCTTGGAGCAATAAAAAAGATTTATTGCATAGACAATGGATTGGTAAATGCTGTCAGCTTCAGATTCTCAGATAATGTTGGCAGGGCATTTGAAAATCTGGTCTATATTGAGTTGAGAAGAAGAAAAAAAGAGGTTTACTACCACAAATCAAGATATGAATGTGATTTTATAATTAACGAGAAGAATAAGATTACTGGTGTAATCCAGGTTTGTTACAGCTTAGATGATGAAAAAACAAGAAAAAGAGAATTAAGTGGATTGCTTGAAGCAATGGATAGATTCAGACTGAAAAAAGGGCTGATAATAACAGAAGATGAATCAAAAATTGAAAATGTAAATGGGAAAGAAATAACTTATGTTCCATTGTGGAAGTGGCTGTTGAGAGATTAAAAAGAGGTAAAATAAAATGGAAAGGAAAAATACAAGCAAAATTTTCAGGTTAAAAAACCATGGAGGCAATAAAATGAAAAAGAGCTGGAAAGAGAGCAAAGACAAGGACAAAACATGTCTTTGTAATAATGTTGTAAGAGGATTCAGCAACAGCAAATCAGTAAAAATATTCCTTTCAGTCCTGATTTTAATGCTCAGCCTAGCGCCAGCTCTCCTAAAAAAGCTGATGGCTAATGGCAAGCTTCAGCGAGCACGTGGGACTTCAATTGCAAGGCAATTGAATGCCAGACCTCAGCGCCAGCCAGCGAAAAGGCTGATGGGAACATTTGCCATAATGGCATGGCTTTTAATTGCAGGCGCTTTTTTAACGCTTGGAGGGAATGTTGTGGTCAGGGACGGCCAGTTAAATGTTACTGACGACTTTTTTGTAAGCACAGATGTATTATTTGTCGATACAACTAATAGTAAGGTCGGCATAGGGACAACAAGTCCTTCACAGAGACTTGAAGTTGCTGGAAACATAAATGCAACAGGAACTGTTTATGCTGAGAATTTCAGCTCTGATTCACCACTAAGATTACAAACAGCTGGAACAACACGATTGTATATCAATGATTCCAATGGCTACCTAGGCATCAACACAACAAGCCCGGCTGGCACTTTAGATGTTCAGGGCAAAATAAAGGAATACGGAAATGACTTGCTGCCAAGTGGTGTGATTCTTATGTGGTCTGGCACAATTGCAAATATTCCAACTGGCTGGGGCTTATGCAATGGAAGCACTTATACTGCTCCTGGTGGCGCCCAGGTTTCAACACCTGACCTGAGAAATAGATTCATCTATGGTGTAAATGCAACAGAAGACCCAGGTGCAACTGGCGGGTCAAGCACCCACTCCCATGATATGGGCGGAGGGTTGGTGCATTTTGCCGATCCCACTATCACCCTTTACCATGACGACTATAGTGTTCCTGTGGAGTTTGGTTATGGTGGCGACGGTTATCTTTGGTTTGAGGTTTCATACGCTCATCTGTTCAAAATATTAATGAATGCCGGTGACATCGTTAACAAAACCGTCTCGCCACCCAGAATCGCCTCTGGCGAAACGACCGATACCGCCGGCACCGTCCCGCCTTATTATAAATTGGCTTACATAATGAAGCTTTAAGAAACAAATGGAAATCCATTTGGCAGATTGTGCGACATTCAACTTCGTTGAAGTCCCACTCCTCGCTACGCTCGCCAAACCATTAGTTATTAATCATTTAAACTGAAAACCCCCAACATCTCCAACGACCCCTGCTAGCCCCTCAATCCAGGGTCATAAACACCTGCCAGATCCTGCTGGCAATATCTGTCAGGTTTCACCACACAACCCCCAGCAATATCCCTCACATATCTTCTAAACATTCTGAAAAATCTTCAGATTTTTTTGGCATATTTTTATTAATCAATATTTTTTATCTGTCACCATGGAAAAAAACCTGCTTCACTGCCCTTTTTGCAATTCCAAAAAACTGCAAAAACAGGGAAAAAGGGAAAATAGAAAGATTTATAAATGTAAACAAAATATCTACAATTGTAAATAAAAAGTATACAAAGTCCAGAGGATTTTTAAAGATGCTAGAACGCTTATTCACATCAAAAACAAGGATTAGAATATTAACTTTGCTTATGTTTAATCAGGATAAGGAGTATCATTTAAGGGAAATTGCCAGATTAATCAAAACAAGCCCAATCTATGCAGCAAAAGAATTGGATAATCTTGCTAAGTTAAGCCTTGTTAAAAAATCAAAAAAAGCCAACCTGAGCATTTATTCAATAAACAGGAATTGCGTTTTTTTAAATGAGCTAAAACAGATTTTCATTAAAACAGATTATTTGGGTGAATTATTAAAAAAGGAACTTCGGGATCAGGTAAAATATGCTTTTATCTACGGCTCATTTGCAGAAAGTGTTGAAACAGAATCAAGCGATATTGATTTATTTATAATATCAGAAATGAAAGAGGATGACCTGATTAAAATAATTCAAAAACTTGAGAAAACAACTGACAGGGAAATAAATTATATATTATGGAATGAAAGAACATTCAACCAAAGGGCAGAAGACCATCATTTGCTTAAAACAATAAAAAAAAGCAGGATAATTATGCTGATAGGGAATGAAAATGAATTCAGGCAAAAAATCAAATGAATTGTGGGAAAGGATAGAATATGATAAAAACTTAGTTAACAATGCAATCCAGCTGGCAGGGAGGGACTTAAAGACTGCTGAAAATATTTTTAATGATGATGATTATGACTGGTCTTTTGCAATTAGCTACAATGCAATGCTTCAGGCAGGCAGGGCATTGATGTTTTCAGAGGGATTCAGACCAAAAGGCGAATATAAGCATGTTTCTGTTGTGGAATTTGTGAAAATTAAATTTGGAGATAAATTTGCAGATAAACTTCTTTTTATGTTTAACAAAATCAGAAAAAAGAGGCATACTGCTGTTTACGAACAAGTAAACATTATTAGCAAGGAAGAAGCAGAAAATGCGTTTATGACTGCAAAAGAATTTGTGGCAAAAGTAAATGAGCTATTAAGAAAATAAAATAACAAAAACCACGGCATCGGCACAACCACCCCAACGCCCATAACCAACAACCGAAAACCCCACATCACCTCAACGACCCCTGCTAACCACTCATCTCCACGACATAAACACCTGCCAAATCCTGCTAGCAATATCCGTCAGCAACCCCTTAACAGCCAAACACCAGCTTAGCAATATCCGTCAGGTTTCATCCAATAACTTCAGCAATATCTGTCAGGCTTTTCAGCAAAACCCATATTCAACATTCCAAAAATCCTCTGCATAGACCCTAGAATTACCACCAAAAAAACAGTTAACTATTTAAAGCTCATTATCTTCCACTCAGCGGGTGAACAGAAATGGATTTTACAGTTGTAATTAAGAAAGGAGAAAAGCAATTTGTAGCTTTATGTCCGGAATTAGATGTTGTTAGCCAGGGCTATACATTAGAAGAAGCTATTAAGAATCTTAAAGAAGCAACTGAACTTTTTATAGAAGAAATGGGAATTCCAGAGGGGATTAGTTCTGAAAGCATTCTAGTTACAAGTTTTGAGGTTAAAACTCATGAAGCTGCCAAGACTATCAGGGCGTGAGCTTATCAGAATACTGTCTAAATGTGGTTTTAGGATATCAAGACAGAAGGGCAGCCATGTAATTCTTGTAAAAGAGTCAAAGGCAGGCAAAAAAGGAGTTGTTGTACCAAACCATCAGGAAATAGATAAGGGCACTTTGCTTGAGATTATCAGGCAGGCTGGTTTAACAAGGGAAGAATTCTTAAAATTAATTAAATAAAACCAAAAAACCCTGCAACGCCCCTTGCTAACAGTCCCAAACCCCCAACCACTCCAACGCCCATAACCAACAACCCTAAACCACCAACATCTCCAACGACCATCACTAACCCCTCCAGCCAGCGACATAAACACCTGCCAAATCCTGCTGGCAATATCCGTCAGCAACCCCTTAACAGCCAAACACCACCATAGAAATATCTGTCAGGCACAATCTTAGCAATATCCGTCAGGTATCTACTAATTCTTCCAGCAATATCCATATCCCTAATTTCCAAAATCTATTCAATCATTCCGGAAAAACCAATGAAAAAATCAGGCAAAGCATAAAAATCAAATAAGGGTTACTCACTAAGAATAGGATTGAAGAAAAGTTCTATAAAAAGAGAGTTAGAAATGAATGTGGAAAAATTTGAAGAACTTATAAAAGAAAAAGAAAATAAGGATTTGGATTTCAAACTGGAGTTGCCTGAATCCAAAAAAGTTGCCCAGCTAGTTACTGCGTTTTATAATTCCAGGGGAGGCAAGATAATTCTTGGT
>CAYWLA010000003.1:0-31069 GCA_964458955.1 uncultured Methanosarcinales archaeon | reverse complement strand
TCCTTCAATTTCATTTAAGCTTATTTTATCATCAATTGTTACTGGTTTTTCAGCTATCTTTTCTTTTTTTATTTCTTCCAGAAGCTCTGTTGTAAAGCTATTATCATAAACTTCCTTTGCATAATCTTTCTGATTGTCTTCTGGCAAGCCTTGCAGTAAATCAATAAACTCTTTTTCAGGATCATCAAGACCATTCTCATTAAGAGGATTAAGGTACAACTGGAAGATTGATGAAAGATTATAGTTGTTTTGCTGGATGTATTCTTTTACATTAATTGGCTCTGAAGCAAGAGTAGGAGCAGCATAGCCCAAGAGCATTGCTGATGTTATTGTTATTAATGCTGTGTTCTTAGCTGTTTCTTTGATTTTTTGTATAATATTAGCTGGCTGAAGATATTTTTCCTTAAGTTTCAAAACCCTTTCTGTGAGTGATTTTTTGTTAGGCATAAGCATGCTAGAGAACTTCTGGTATATAAATGTTTCTGTTTATTTGTTACAACGAAGTGGTTAAAAAACATTAATTCAGAATAAGTTTTTAGGCATAGCCAGCCTTTCTCAAGCCATCTTTAATCTGCTCTTGTTTGTAGCCTTTTTTCAGCTGTTCTTTAATCCAATTGTCTATTTCAGCCATTATTTATCTTTAAAAGCTAGCTCATATATAAAGTTTGGCTACCCCTTTAAAATAGTATAAAAAATATAAAATTAAAATTATTAAGGCAAGTTAAGATTCATATCTTTTTGATAAATCATATTTGAATAGAAAAAGGGTGGTTCAATATTATTAAGGGCTATAGCTTCTGAATATGATATCCTGTAATCTTTACCAAGGATAGGATCATGGATAATTAACTCTTGTGTTTTATCATCATGCCCAATAACTACACGAGCATGGAGGAGATTGTTAGTTAAAGTGAAATCTTGCGCAATTATTATGGGAACATCTTGTTGCAATACTTTCTTTACCCATTCTAAAGTAAGGTTACGAAATTCAGCTTTAAATCCTAGCTCTTTAGCATATTCCATTAAGTTGTTTGTATTGTAGCCTCCAGTATCCTCATTAATTATTTTAGCAGCCACCTGCTGCTGGGTAACATTTACATTATAATGATTGAAAACCATTGCACCTGAAGCAGGAAGACACCACGTTGGTGTAGCTTGTTGTACATAAGGAACACCACTTATATAATGAGATTCTTCAACTGGTGTAACAATAGGTGTAACAACACCAGCACAGCTCACTTGAGAGGCAAGTATTCCTCCTCCTGCAATAATCAAGGGATATTTGACCCAGGGACTACTTAACTTATTGGATATTCTGGAAAACAAGCCTGGTTTCTCTTCTTTATTGTTTGTTTCTGTATTTGTATAATTTCCATTTAGATTGTTTTGACTATTATTTGGAGTATATGTCTTTTCGTTGTCAACAGCATCAAGGATCCCCTCTAATTTTTTATTTTCCTCTTCCCCGGCTTTTCTGTCCTCATTATTTAGCTTGCTAAAAATCGGCTGGATTAAATTATGAGCATTATAGAAATCAATCTGTTTGTTTATTTTAGTCACAAGATTATTTTGATTTTCAGCCATTTTTATCTTTCCCTTTATGATTTAATATTAATCTTAAATATATGTTTTTTGTGTGATAACTAGTATATAAATCTTTCGTTTATTTGTTACGATGAAGTGGTTAATAATATTAAAACTAATTCTTTATAACCTTGTAAGATTTCCTAATATTGTTTGATAGGCCTCGCATGGTGTCCAGCACATTGGGCATTGGCCTCTTTTTATTTTCTTAATTATCTCTCTTGATTTTTCAGAATCTAGTACTTTTTTTAAATCATAATTATTATTTCTCAGGCTTCCTGCTTTTTCATCCATTATTGAGCAGGGATATACAAAACCATGCGGATCAATAAAGCATGAGACAGACAATGCCTTACAGGGAAGGGGTGTTTTTTTTGTTATTAAATACTTCTTTATTAATTTAAGATATATTTTCTCGATATATGAAATGGGATTTAATGGCAGTTTTCTTTTTTTTATAAACCCCCTAATCTCACTTATAACTCTTTTTGCAGGAAACTCAACTTCTTTATTATGATAATAATGTTCCGAACTATGTATTATGTTCATGTGAAAATCATTGTATTTAATCCAGGGCAATGTTTTTTTAACTTCTTCAACCATTTTATCAAAATATCCTATATTATATTTTGAAAGAGTGAAGCCAAAAAATACATTAAGTCTTCTATTTTTTATTTTCTTAAGCTCTGAGAATGTTTGCACTGCCTTTTCAAAACTTCCAGGCACACCCCTTATTCTGTCATTAACATCTTTTGGTCCATCTAAAGATACTGAAACAATCAGTTTTTTTGGATTTAATTTAAGAATTTGTTTTGTCTTTTCCACAATAATTTCAGGCAGCAAACCATTTGTTGGAAAATGAAGCACATAGAGGTTCCTGCACTTTTGGATTATTATTTTTATAATTTCAATAATATCTTTTCTTAAAAAAATTTCCCCTCCAGTAATATCCACCCAGGAAAAATTATTGTATTTAGAAAATATCTCATCAATCTCACTAATTGACAGCTCATTTTCTGGTTTCTTTTTCCAGATACTGCATGTTTTGCATTTAGAGTTGCATTTATAGGTCACAGCAAAAGTTAATTTGTAAGGATAAATACTACTAAAAATATTTGATTTCAATATCTTTCCAAAAAGCGCAAGTGTTTTTTTCATTTTTCAACTGTATAAAATGTGTAGGTTTTATCTCTTGTTTGAGAGCTTTTGTATATTTTGAGATTATAATCATTCTTAAAATTACTGCAGACGCCTTCGTCATCTTCAGGGAAATTAATGCACCAGTATCCCTCATAGAACATCACACAATCATATTCTTTATGTAATTTCATCATCTTGTCAGATACCAAGAACAGCTGTATTGAAGGAACCCCTTCCACTAAAAACATTGATGGAACCTTGGAAATTACTATACAATTTTTTATGTTTGGGGCTTCGCTAACAGCAAAATCATGAGCTGCTTTCGCATCCCATCCATTCTCACCATAATTGCTTACAAGCCCAATAAATGGGATAAAGGGGAGAAGAATTAAGAGCATAATTAAAATATGTATGCTTAATTCAGCAAATTGTTTCTTTTGCTTAAATTTTTTCAATAATATTAGATTTAGTGAATAAAAGCCCAAGCCAGAGAAAATTGCAACAGAAGGATAAAGGTTCAAACTGAATCTTACATCCTTGCCATAATTGAAACTGCCTGCATAGAATGGGATAAATATTGCAAAGAAAAGCAGAAACCAAATGATAAATGGAATAATTTTTTTGGGGTATTTGTAAAGACCAAAAATAATGCCTATTATTGAAAAGATTGTAAAAATTAGTGGAAACCGCGTATTTTCAACAAAGAATTTTGAATTATCTGCTAAGTTTCTTTTTATAATATCTTTACTAAACTTGTTTCCTGAAGCACCCCAATCCTCATATTTCATATTATCTGTATGTTCAACAGTAGGCAATATTAAAATAAGAAATAATGCCAGTGCAATTAGAAATTTCCAGTCCCTTACAGTTTTAAATATTTTATTGTCCATAAAAATAAAGAAGCTTGCTGCAACAATAGCCATAATCATTGATTCTGGCCTTATCTGGCAGGTATACGCAAGGGTACAAAAAAATGCAAATAAAATAAATACCTTTCTTTTTTCAAGATAAATCAAAAACAATAATATTGTTAAGAGTGAAAAAAATACAAGCAATGGTCCCAATGCCTGGGTTACACTCCATCTAATATGGGTTGGAATAAGTGTAAAGACAAGAGCAGAGTAAATTGAAAGTTTTTCCTCCCTGAATAAAAGGTATGATACAAGGAAGACAAGCAGTATTGAGAATGTTGCTATAATAATAGAAACATTGACAGCAATTGTTTCCGAAACTCCAAACAAAAAGAAGAATATAGCATAAAAAGCAGAAAGCCCATAAGGCTGTTTATTTGATATGCAGTTAAAACAATTTTCCGTATCACCATAATTGCATAGGCATGCTTTGCCTTCATTGACTATGTTTTGTGCCATGTTAAGGTATATATCCTCATCAAAGAAGATATGGTGGGAGTGGGGAGCTACAAACATTCTGAGACAAAAACCAAAAAGCAGTATAACAATCAGGATTATCCAAGTGCTCTTTTTTATTTTTTTAAAACCTGAGACAATATCTTTATATCCAAGGCAAACACTAATTACAATAAGTAAAAAGTTTATTATCAAAATAAGTGCACAAAACCAAAAAAGTGTTTCTTCACTGATCTTTACAATTGAGTAAACTATCAAAAAGAAATTAAGTATTAATATTGCTGGCAAAAAGTTTAGGTATCTTTTAAAATCCATTTTTATCCCTGCTTAACCAAAAAGTTTCCTATAGCTAAATACTTGGCTTTTGTAATCTTAAAAGATTTTATTGCATCCTCAGGAGTCATTACGATTGGATAGCCATGAATATTAAAAGATGTGTTTAAGATGATTCCATCTCCTGTGTTTCTCTTAACTTGTTCTATAACCCCTCTATATTTTTTATTTTCATTCCCAAGAATCTGCGGCCTTATTGAGTTATCAACATTCATAACAGCCTCAATCTTAGACCTTGCTTCTTTCCTTGTTGTATAAGCCATTGTCATAAACTTGTCAAATCCATTGGCATCTCCAATAAATTTTTTAGCATCTTCTTTAAGAATAGTGGGACAAAAAGGCTGAAACCAATCGCGTTTTTTAACCATTATATTCAACTTATCTTTTAGTTCTTTTTCTGATGCTAATGTAATTATACTCCTATTTCCAAGCGCTCTTGGACCATATTCCATTCTACCTTGAAACCATAACACTATTTCCCCTCTTGAAATAAGATTTCCAGCCTCTTTTGATATATTATCCTGAATTGAGTAAGGCATTTTATATTTTTTCAATTCTTTTTCAATATAATCATCCTTGTAATCTGTTCCAAAATAGATATTATCAAAGTCATAACTGCTAATATTGTTCAATTCAAAATTTATCTGCATGGCAGCTCCCAAGGCAAGACCGCCATCACCCATATGGGGGAAAACAAACCAGTTTTTTAGCCCTGATTTAAGCCTTATCTTCATATTTGCCTTTATGTTTGATGCAACCCCTCCTGACCAGCACACATTTTTTATTCCTGTTGCATTAATTGAATTCTTGAATAATTCAAGCATTTTTTTCTCTATAGTATACTGTGCCATGTATGCAAACTGCTCCCTTTGGGTATTCCAGAGCATCCTGCTCAATAAAGAGCATTGTTTTGAAACAGAATACTTTGCTTTAATGTTCGTTCCACTTATTTTAAAGAAATCAAGCATCTTATTTTTTTTCTCATCTATTGGATAAGCAAAATCACTTAAAGCCATAACTTTTCCTTCATCTTCAAGTTCTCTCATTCCTAGAAGGTTAGTAACCTGCTCGAAAAAAATGCCTAAGGAATCCCTTCCTGAAATACTTGAAATTCTCTCAAATTTTCCATCTTCAAATATATTTACAGTCCCGCTCAGCCCATCACCTATTCCATCAATTGTTATTGTAAGCATTTTTTTCATTCCTGAACAGAAAGCAGCAGATACAGCATGCGCCTGATGATGCTCCACAAGGTAAAGGTTAATATCTTTAAATCCAATTTTGCTAAACTGTTTTTTGAACCATTCTTTTGTAAGAAATTTTGTTAAACTGCTTGAATTTATTTCAGTAAGTTTGTACTTCAGATTTCTCCTTAGATGAACAAAAGCAGGCTTTTCTGTCGTTCTTCTGCGAAATTTGTAATAATTTTCTTTAGAAGAAGGAAAATAACGAGTAAAGGTTTTTGCAAAATCAGAAGTGCTCACAGCTACTGCTTGAATATCGGAAGGTTTTATCTTTAAATAATCAAGGCATGCCTTTATAGAATTAACTGGAAAGCCTACATAAAGCTTTCTCCTTGTTATCCTTTCTTCATTTATTGCTACTAATATCTTGTTTCCTTTTATGATTGCTGCGCCAGCATCATGCCCATCCCAAATTCCTAAAATCATTCTTATACCTCATTTGAATATTAAATTTAAGTTATAAATGTTTATTGAACATAATAAACTGTGTTATCCTTTTATTACTTTCGTTCAATAAAATAAGATTTTTCATTTTTCCCTTTGACGCAGTCTATTTACTGAGTTTAAATAATTAAGTATGGTTTTCAACAGTTTTACTTTGCTTTTCCTTACTGATTTTTTATTTTTCTTTTCTGTTTTCTTTGATTTTTTTATTGTTCCTTCTTCA
Organism: uncultured Methanosarcinales archaeon; assembly: GCA_964458955.1. Taxonomy (GTDB): domain Archaea; phylum Nanobdellota; class Nanobdellia; order Woesearchaeales; family CG1-02-33-12; genus CG1-02-33-12. The sequence continues at coordinate 24,734 of CAYWLA010000003.1, read as the reverse complement.
ATCCATCTTACAGGAATCTCTTTTATCTTAAAGCCGGCTTTTTCTGCAAGGAATAGGATTTCTGTATCAAAGAACCATTCATTATCTTCAGCTTTTGGAAGTATTTTTCTTAGAATTTTTCTGTTTATTGCCTTAAAACCACACTGAGAATCCTTGAAATGTATTCTGAGAATTTTTCTGAGCATGAAGTTGTACCCCTTGGAAAGAATCTCTCTGCTGAAAGACCTTTTTACAATAGCCCCTTTCACCAGCCTGGATCCTATTGCTATGTCATAACCGTTTCTTATGGCATTAACCAGCTTTGGCAGTGCTTCTAGTCTTGTGGCAAGGTCAGCATCCGTATAGCACAAAATATCAGCATTGCTGGAGTTCCATGCTTTTTTAAGAGCTCTTCCCTTACCTTTCTGCTCTAATCTAAAATACTTAACTTTTTTGTATTTTCTGCATATCCTCTTTGATATTTCAGGAGTTTTGTCAGTTGAAGCATTGTCTGCAATTATTATTTCATAATCATATTTTTTCTTCTTGAGAAAAAGGTTTAATTTCTTTACGCAGGCTTCTATTATCTCATCTTCATTATACACTGGAATGGTTATGCTTAATTTCATTACAAATCATACCCGGATGTTTTTATGATTTCAAAAGTTATTAAAATAAGATTTACTTCTTATTTTCTAAGGAAAGATTTTTCAAGCACATTTTTAAATCTTTGCAAATTATTAAGTAAAGTTATTAAGTATACATCTCATAAGGAATTATATTAATACCTTTATGAAATCTTTTTCTGTTAAACCAGTTTTTATACTCTTTTATTTTCCCATTAAGCCATTCAGGAAACTTCTGAGTAGAAAAGAACCAAATTTTAGATTAATACTCAGGAATTATTTCTGTCTCACATCATATATTTTGTATTGTCCCTTTTTCTCATCTGCTAAATATGCTATGGGATATCTTTCAAAAGCACTATCATTTACTGAGAACCTTCTTCTTTCAAGGGGGCCTATGAAAACATAATCAATCTTGTATTTTCTTATCAGCTCAATATCTCCATTAGAATACACTGCTTCAATGTCCCTAGCCTTTTCCTGGCTAAAATATCCGTTTTCGTGCACATAGGAACCCATGATAACCCTTCTTCCTGTCTCAGCTGCAAGGAAATGAACAATATCATCTGAAGTGAGAAATATTGATTGTGGAATAGTGTTCCTCTTTATCCATTCTACGATTTCAGGCTCTCCTTCATTAACAAGTGTTCTAAAATGATAACCTCTACAAAATCTAAGAGCTCCTATTTTGGCCGAAAATGTCTTTGGCTGAAGTATTGATTCTTTGAAAGGTCCTCCGAAGTTGAGATAAAATTCAATTAAAAATGGCGAGCAGAATAGCAGCACAATGAACCAGAGCAACGCTATTCTTAAAATCCTATTCCTGCTCTTAGAAAATGCATTTTTTGAGTATATGTAGCCCAATGTTAGCGCAAAAGCAAAATTCAGAAAGAAATAGAGCTTGTTACTGTCGCCCCAGTTTGGAGTCATACGGTAAAAGTTGATAAGCAGAAAAAATAGGGTTCCGGAAGCAAGCATTGAAAACATAATCCTCTTGGCATTGTCAAAATCGCATGCAAAAACCTGTTCGGGTGATGTTCTCCTGGTTTTGTTCCTCTTTTTGATAAAAAAATCAAATATAAAAACACAAGAACAGAAAAGCCCAATCAGCAGAGAGGGTCCAGCTACCCTTGCCCAGAAAATCATTCTGTTAAGGAACGCTGACTTTGTAATTTCGTTCTCTTCCAATCCACTATGTGAGGAAACGTCAAATCCGGAGTAATCAGGTGGTCTTGGAGATGAAAGAAAGTAAGATATCTGCACAATTATGAGAATTATTGAAAAGAGTAAGAAAAGAAGCACAATGTGGTTAGATTTTATCTGTGCAAATGTTTTTTTCATGATTTTTTTTATATTCTGAATTATGAAAAAAAACAAGATGGATACAGAAGCAAGAAAGGTATGTATGTGTATGAGTGGGAAGAGGCTTATCAGGAAGATTATAAAATATTTTGATTTGAAAAAACTCCGTGCAGAAATTCTTTCCGGCTCGTTTGAAAAGTCTGACTTTAAAAGCATCGTGATTATTATGCAAAATAGAGGAAGAGCTAAAAGAAAGGGGCGTTGCGGATTGAAAAGGTTTATCACAGGGTCAAGAAAATTGAAATATGGATAAATGGCAATTTCCTTTAAAATAAAGGGATTTAGTAAATCTTGAACTTCCATAATTTTTGTTGCGCCGTATCTTAAGCCCAACACAGCAAAAGCAAGGCTGAATATTCCTATATTAATAAAAAGCAGGAAGCATGAGGAAATTATTGTTGCGCCCTTATTTTTGAAAAGAGTTTTAAAAAAGTTTTCTAAGATGAAGATTGCGCTTAATGCAGTCAGTACCTGCATGAGGCTTATCGCAAATAAGGAAAACATTCCAAGTTTCACAAGTATCGCTGAGTAGAAATTTACTATGTAATGGTAGCGCAGTGGATCGAATGCCGATTGTGGATTGTCTATAATCACTTTTTCCTGTTCTGCAAAAGAATTGGTAATTGCAGAATGGTAGGAGTAGTCATAGTAGTTTCCTGTGAAGGAGATTTCACCTGTTTCTGACTTGCAAATTCCGAAAATGAAGAAAGGCAAGAAAAACAAAAGCAAGACTACTGCAAATATAGATAGGGTTTTTGAGCTTTTCTTTATTGAGCTAATAACCGCCTTTCCATTTCTTGAGAAGAGAAATGTCAGGATCATAAGTATCAGTAAAAGACATGCTATGCAGCAGATTATATTAAAACCAAATAAAAGGCTTACAAGATAAACAATAGAACCACAAAACACAGTTCCAATTATGAAAGAAAAGGAAATCTTTGAATACAGATGCTCTGAAAATCCGACAAAATATTCAATAACAAGCCCAATAAGCATGCAAGACGCCAAGTATGCAATTGCGAGAATCATTTTTTATTTCCCTTAGGCAAGGATAATCTCACAGACGTTAGTCTATAGGGAGTTGCCTTTCCTCCATAAGTTTTTTCTAACATTTTGATTATAAAATGATTGCGCAATAGATTTTGGCGCGTGCACTCAAATTTCCAACTTGTTTAGCGTGAGCTGTAAAATATGCAAACATTGAACTTGAGCATTATAACTATAATGCTGGCTTGAATTCCTGGTACCTTGAATGGATAACAAAGTACTTCTACAAGATGTTTGTGAAGTTCAAATATAAAAGCTTCTGTATACCTTTTCTTCCTAAATACCTAATTAACATACTCTAAAATTTTGTTTCCTTTTATGATTGCTGCGCCAGCATCATGCCCATCCCAAATTCCTAAAATATACATTATATTATTTCCTCCCTGTAAACATCTCATGTATGATTGTTTTTAATATTTCCCATCCATGCTTAAATGTCCTTAATTTTCCTTTGCCGTATTTTCTTGACTTTTCAAAACTAGGCACCTCAACTACTTTCAGCTTCCTTTTTGCAGCATGAATGGATATTTCTGTTTCAATAGCAAAAGAGTTTGACTTAAGGTTAAGTTTTTTTACCGCTTCCTTACTTAAACTTCTGTAACCATAGCATAAGTCTGAGTATTTCATTCCCCAGAGCAAGTTGACAAGCATTACAAAGAATTTATTTCCAATCCTCCTGTACCAAGGCATATCTGCTGTTCCTCCCCCTTGTATAAACCTTGAGCCCATACAAACATCATAACCAGACTCAATTCCCCAAATTAGTAAGGGAAATTCATTTATTCTGTGACTACAATCCGCATCCATCATAATTATTATATCTCCTTTTGCTTCTTTCATTCCTTTAATTAATGCAGAACCTTTTCCTTTATTATCATAGATAATTTTGCATTTGAATCTTTTTGCCTGCTCAACAGTTTTATCTTTGGAGTATCCATCGACAATTATAACTTCATGCACATACTCTGGAATTTCTCTAAGAACAATTGACAGATTTTTTTCTTCATTCAATGTTGGAATGATAACTGATACTTTTGGTTTCATCTTTAATTATGCAATAAATCTTTAATTTAATAATCTTTTCTTTTTCACAAAAATATAGAACAATAAAAGAGCAATGAAAGAAATTATGAAAATTTTGGAAGTTATATTCTTTTCATCAGGTATGAAATCAACAATCTCAACATTTGCAGAACCAATTGATGTAAAATGTTTATTATTCTCATCATATTCTACAACTGCAAAAACAGCATAATTGCTTCCGCTTAAAGCATTTGCTCTTTCCAAATCAAAATTTAGTTTGAGATTATTTTTAAGTTTAGTTATTATAGGGGTATTAACTATTTCTATTTCTTCTGAGGCATAAAGAGTGATGATAATATCTTTTTCTTTATTATCTTTATTTAGTATCAAAAGATTTAAGGTGCCCTTGTCAGAAAGTTTTGTGTTTTCTAATCTAACCTCAACATTACTTATAGTAATGTTAATAAGATTAAATGAGGAAACAGATAAAGCTTGAAAAGGATAATTATTACTGTCTTGGTAATCAACCTTTGTGATTAATGGGTATGTTCCCTTGATTAAATAAGGAATTTCAGTTGATTTGTTAAATTTAAAGGATTCTCCAACACTCAATGTTTCTTTAGTAATACTTTTGTAATCGTTTCCACCTAATATTAAAGATGCTCTTACATTAAAAGCATATTCATCGCCAAGATTTGTTATCTTTACTTCATTGTTTAGAATACTCCCTTCTACCTGACTTTCTACATTTGTTTCTATTGTTATGTAATCTGCATATGCAAAACTAACAAGAAGGAGTGTTATTAAAAAGAATGATGTTAATTTTATATGCAAATTCATATTATTTCACTAAATCATAAAAAAGTATATAAATTTTTCTATACCTTGGTTATACCTAAGTAATTAAAAGATGCCAAATTAGTTACTTTTTAAATATCGGGCATACTAACACTTTATCTGACTTAATATTAGAATTATCTTTCAGAAAAGTCCTAACATATATTATGGAAGGTATTGACATAAACATGAAAAACAATCCATACATGTAATTAGAGCCAATAACCAGCTCATTAAGAAAGAAATAATAAGTAGGATAAATTGACATATAAAGAACATAAAAACTAATTGCTAAAACTACAAGAGATTTTATTTTTGGAAATTTAAACTTGTTCCAATATAACTTTAACCATATAAATGTAATAAAAATCCAGACAATATCAATTCCTAAGGATGTTGGTTTTGTAAAGAACATAATCAAAGGGGATAAAGCAAGAGGAGTGAATATTATCTTAGAATATGTTGCAGAAGGCAAGATCACATTGTAGGGTATTGAAAAAACCTCTGCAAGACCATCAAAAAAAGGAATAAAAAGATGAGTTATTTGAAGAAAAAACAAAACGGAAAATACGTGCTTCATTTTAACCTTAAGTCCAAATTTATTTGAAAAGAAATGTAGTAATGTTGCAGAAAAGAAACATAGGAATATTGGGTAAAAAAACATCGTCAAGAATATGTCAGGAGTTAAGGCAAACCATTCATTTGCCCACTCCCCGCCAATATAAACCTCTAATATGTTTCTCAGAACTCCTATCAGTCCAAGCAATATAAGCACTGGACAAAGATTAAGCTCAAGATTCAAAAAATGTTTTGTTTTTGAAGAGAAAAGATAACTAAACAGTTCATAATAGCCTTTCATCAAATCCTTAAATTTTGAAAAGTTATACATTCTTTTTTAATTTTATTTTTTTGTTTATATAATTAACTATTAGCATCCCCTAAATGAAAAATTTTTGGCAGATAAATCATAAAAAAATATATAAGAAAAGATATAGATATGAAAAGCAGGATAATTTCTCCATATGGTTTTACAAGAAAAAACCTATATACCTGCAATAACCAATGATATGCCAATAAGTAAATCAAGCAAAAACTCAAAAAAACAGCTAAAAAAGATTTAAAAAATGAGAGATTATAAACCTTTTTCGCAATATAACTGAATTTGTAGTATAAAATAAGAGTTACAACAACCATCCCCAAAGGAAAATATGAATTTAGAATATGAAATGGTATGAATGAAAAAATTTTTGAGTCAATCACTTGAACAGGGCTTCTAAAAATAATATTCAATAACCCAACTAAAGGGTAAACAACCCATATATACATGGATGCAACATAAATTTTTTTCAACTCTTTTCTAGAGGAATTTATTCTATATAGCATCTTAAACCAAAATCCTAAAAATAAGGGCGCAAGTGCAAATAAAAAATAAATATACCAAATAATTCCTAAAGAAGTAGTAATTGGATGATAAGCAAAATCATAAGTTTCACCTATGATTCCAAGCCAGATGTATTCAAGAACCACCCTAACCAACCCAAAAGACAAAAGAATTAAGATAATAAATTTTAGGTCAATCTTATTATTTATAATCTTATTTAATTTTTTATTTGAGATTAAACAATGAAGAGAGTCACTAAAACACTTTATTATTCTTTTCATAATTTTAATCACCTTTTTTAGTTATTTTCTCTTTTAAAAGCATTTTTACATACATAACAGATGGGATAGACATAAACACAAAAAACAATCCATACATATAATTGGAACCTAATATAACTTCATTTATGAAAAAATGGTACAATACATATACACAAAGGTAGACAATGTAAAATGTAATTGATAATGCAAGAACAGACTTTATCACTGGAAATTTAAAATGTTTCAAGTATAATTTAATTAAAATGAAACCTACAAAAATCCATGCAATGGCAATTCCTAAACTTGAATAAGTAGTAACAAATAAGATAAATGGTGTTAATGCCAATGGTGAAAAAATCAGCTTGATATATAATAATTCAGGGATATTGAATATAATTGGCAAGCATCTAAAATCAACATAAAGCAGATTATGGCATATTGGTGCCAATCCATCAAAAAAAGGTATCATAAGATGCACAACCTGGAGAAAAAATAAAACAGATAAAATCTCTTTTATTTTTACATTTAAATTCAACCTGTTGGAAAAAAAGTACAGTAATGTTGTAGCAAAAAAACATAAAAAAATTGGAAAAATAAACATAGTCAAAAATACATCTGGTGTAAGAAGAAACCATCCCCGCGCCCATTTCCCGGCTATATAATATTCCATTACATTTCTAAGCACACCCATTGAACCAAGAATTACAATTATCATATTTGTACTTAAAGGAACATTAAGAAGATGAGTTATTTTAGGATATGAAAACAAGTATTTGAATAATTCAATATATCCTATAAAAACTCCTTGAAAATTGGATTTGTTTTTTGACATTTTATATTATAATTTAAAATATTGTTAAGTAAAGAATAACCAAAAATAAACTTAACAGATAAACAAAAAACACAGGTTTTTCATTATAATTCTTTCTGTTTATCAAAAGGAATTCTGTTATTCCAAAAATGAAAAGAACAGGAATCAAATATAAGTTGTTTATCAAGAAATAAGCTGCAAGATAAGCTAAAAGAAAAAATAAACCAATAATGAATTTAGATTTTTTCAGTCCTAAAATTACAGGCAATGTCTTTATGCCTACTTTCTTATCCCCTTTATAATCTTTTATATCTATAAAATTAATTGCCAGTGCAAAACCAATCAGGAAAAATGCAATTAAAATAATTGGAAAGCCTTCTAATTTTCCTGTGCTGATGATGAATCCAAACATAACCAAAATCAGTGAATTAAAAGCAATAATCATCTTTGAAAACAAAGGAATCCTCTTTAACCTCAATGGAGGCATTGAATACAGGAAATAATTTCCTACGAAAAGCAAGATCATAAAAAAAGCCTTAAAACTGACCATCAGAGAATAAAATAATGCAAAAAACAGAATTATCCATGATAATTTATAGTATGCTATCTTGTTTATTTTTGATTCTATTAAAGGGCGATTATTGTTAGATACCTTATCAATATCATAATCAATAATGTTATTTGTAATTACAGAATAAAGCCAGGCAAATGCTATTCCTGCTGCTATAAAAATAAAACTAAAAATATTATTACTATCAAAGACAAAAGTACCAAACTTATTAAATCCTATTATAAAACCAATGAGAAACATGAGTTCAAAATGCAACAATCTGAATGGTCTAATATCTTTTATTATAAGCCTAAAATATTCTTTATTTGAAATATATGCAATAAATATTCCTGCAAAAAGAATTACCAAAAGAAAAAAGTTAGTCATTAAACTATCTGAGTATTTGTATGTTAACCCAAAAATTTCAAGCAATCCCTTTACAAGGAAGGGGGCTGCAAGGTAAAAGAAGTAAATAGAATAAGCAAACAATACACCTAATAAGCTTTTAATTATCCTTGAACTGTTTATATATATATAGAAGAAAACGCCTAACAATACAATAATGATTTCAATCCTTATTCCAGGCGTTATTCCAAGGCCAGAGAAATCACCAAAAAAAGTAAAAAATCTTTGCATAAGGTTTGAATGGTATCCTGGCAGCATGTAAGCCATATTCAAGCCCTTGCCAAAACTCCAAATTAGGTCTATGATTGGAACTATTAATAATATTAAAAAAGATGTAAGGACAACTTTTGTTATCTTAAGAATGTCCTTCTTTATGAAAAAATAAAGTAGGATAATAATAATCATTGCCAAGGCAATATAAGAAATGTCATAATGAAAAAACTCTGCAAATGAAATTTGGCTTGTATCTGTATCAGAAAAAAGCTCTATAAAATTTCTTAAACTTGTTATAAATATAAAGGTAAGAATAAAATAGATAAGCGGGGCTTTTGAATTTTCTAAAGAATTAATAATATTTTTAAGAGGTTTAAACATTTTTCGAAACACCAATAAAAACTATTATTTTAACTGCTAATATAAAAAATTATGTATTATAAACTATTGTATAATTTTAGTATATGCAAATTTTTAGATTCAAAGCAAAATTTTCAAATTGTATTAATATCAAATCATAAATTATATATACATGGCCTATGATTAATTCCCCAAGATAAATATGTTTCCTATAATCCCTGTACTGCCTTATGCTGCTTATCCTGATTTATTGTTAAACTTTTTTTTCTTTAAAATAACTATCTATAATCTCATGCTGGCCATAGCCTGCCTAATCGTGCCTATTGTTGGCCTTATACAGGCTAAAAAGAAAAAAAAGAATATTAAGCATACTATTTGGTTTAGCTTTTTAGTTATGCTTGGAATTTTCTTTGGCTCAAAGCTGCTTTACATAATCACAAGATGGTCATGGCTCATGGAAGATACTTCAAGATGGAAAATAATGCTTTCAGGAGGCTTTGTTGCTTATGGAGGAATCATCTTTGCATTCTTGCTTCCTGTTGTTTATACAAAACTGAAAAAAATCAATTATTGGGAATATGCTGATTTATTTACTTTGGGCGCGCCATTAGCAAACCTTGCAAACAGGATTGGCTGCTTTTTCAATGGATGCTGTTATGGAAAACCTGTTGTTATGAATATCCCATGGGCTGTTTATTACAGAGAAGCCATAAGGCACCCAACACCTGTTTATCATGCATTATCAGCCATTATAATTTTCATAATTCTTTTGAGATTTAACAAAAAGAAAAACTTCAATGGCTTCATGGTTTTGTCTTATCTTGTTTTATACTCAATTTTCCGCTTTGTTGTTGAGTTTTTCAGGGATGTTAATGGAAAGTATATCTTTTTCTCTCTTACAGGCTCACAGTGGATAGCTGTTTTCATAATAGCTTTTGCAGGCTTTATAATATACAAGAAAAGCAATAGATTCAAAGAGCTTACTTTTTAGTTTCTGATTAAATCCCTAACAGTTTCAATTGCCTTTTCAGAAAAATCCACCTTTATTGAACCCATTGCAAAGTTTTCCCTTCCGCCACCTTTTCCATTAAACTTTTCCATAACATCTTTCAGCAGCTCATTTGCCTTAAATCCAGAATCTTCTGAAGCAACAATAATTATCTGTGCATTATCTCCAAGCTTGTTCAGAAAGCAAACAACTGTTTTTTCTTTTTTTAATAATGCTGCCTGATCAATCAGCTGCTTTTTTTCAACCTCATCAAAGGTATTGTAAACAAAATTAATTTTGCTAATTTTTTCTTCTTTGAATTCTTTTACAAGGCTTGCGCTTAACTCCCTTAGCTTAGTGGTTTTCTTTTCATTTTCCTGCATTAAATTTTCAATAAACTCAGGAACTTCCTTAACATCTTTTTTTATTATTGAGGCAGTTTTTCTTGCAATCCTTGCAAGCTCAAACAAATCATCAGAAATATTTGTCTTAAATCTTATTTCATAAGCCCCCCTAACAAGGTTGAATCTTGTTACAAGGAAATTTCCAATAAAACCTGTCTTTAAAGCATGGGTTCCAGCGCATGCTGCAATGTCACAATCCTTTACTTCAACAATCCTTATTTTCTCATCTTTTATGCGATCAAGCTTTATCCTTAATCCTGGTATTTTTGCTGCCTCTTTTTTTGTTACATCTTTCACAATTATGTCTCTGTTTTCTTCTATGATTTTGTTTGCAAGCTTTTCTGCCTCAAAGATTTTCTCCCATGTTAAATTTTCACAGATTACAAAAAGCGAGGATTCATCTTCATCTAATCTTACTTTGTTAACTTTAATATCTTTTATTGTTTTCAGCAAAGCTCCCATAAAAACATGCTCTCCGGAATGCATTCTTACAAGGCTGAGCCTTTTCTTAACGCTATGCCTGCATGTAACATTATCATTTATTTTTAAGATTCCATCAACAATCTTAACCTTATGGATTATCCTGCCATCTTTTTTAGAGACATCAACAACCTTCCCCTCAAAATAATTGTTTTTTATAGTGCCTGTGTCGCAGGGCTGCCCTCCACCAGCAGGATAAAATACAGTATCGTCTAATTCAACTAAAAGAAATCCTTCTTTTTCTTCAATATTTGTTACACTTGCATTTTTTTCATGCAAAAAAGGCTCTTGATAAGTTTCCATCTTAATTAATCAGCTTTGTGAATACCTCCTTTAATTCCTTTGGCGAGGCCTTTCCTTTGGTAGCTTTCATTACCTGGCCTACAAGAAAGTTTAATGCTTCTTTTCTTCCTTTTTTGTAGTCAGAAACAACTTTATTATTCTTTTTTATAACATCTTTGCATATTTTTTCAAGCTCTTCAACACCTGAAATAACCCCTAGTTTATGCTCTTTTACATAGCTATTTACATCAAACAGTTTTCCAGCAAGTTTTTCAAGGATTTTCTGTGCAGTTGTTTCTGTTATTTTTTTAGTTTCAATTAAGCTTAACAAATCAATAATATGCTTTTCATTTATTTTTGTTTCAGAAAGCTCTTTTTTATTGTAATTCAAGACTCTTAATAATTCAAACCTCAGCCATCTTGCTGCAAGCAATGGATTTATTTTCCTGGCTGTTTTCTCAAACAGCTCAGAAAGCAAAATATCAGAGCAAATAACAAATGAATCCTCTTTTTTTATTTTATACTGCTTTGCTAATCTTTCTATTTTTTTGTCCGGGCTTTCAGGCAGTGTTTTTCTTATCTTTTCAATATAATTATCATCAATATTTATTACAGGCAAGTCTGGCTCTGGTATAAACATATAGTCAGCTGCCTTTTCTTTTGAGCGCATGAAAACTGTTTTGCAATACTTTTCATCAAATGCGCGGGTTTGCTGCTTTATTTCTTTTCCTTCCTTTATCTCTTCTTCCTGCCTTAAAACCTCATACTCTGCTGCCTTTACAATGTTACTGAATGAATTAACATTTTTTACCTCAACCCTGTTGAATTTTGGGCCAATAGAAACATTTGTGTCTGCTTTTACCCCTGAGTTTTTGTCAATTGCTTTTATGTAATTTAATGTTGTGAGCAATGCCTTTAACCAGTCTCTTAATTCAGTTGTTGATTTAAAGTCCGGCTCTGTTACAATTTCAACCAATGGAAAACCTGAGCGGTTATAGTCAACATTCCCTGTTAAAGGATCCCATCTTGCAGGGTCTTCCTCAAGATGGACATCAGATATTCTTATACCGAGAAATTTTCCATTTACGCCGACAGGATTAGAATACGAGCCAGAGATTGTTTTCTGGAATCCAGCAGGAAGGTCTGGCCATGAATAATGCTTTCTCTGGAAAAGCATTCTTTTGTTTATTTTGCATCCAAGCATTAAAGCTATTGCAATTATCTTGTCAACTGCTTCCTTGTTTGGAAGCATCGGCTTTGAGCCAGGCATTGCTGTGCATATTGGGCAGATGTTTGTGTTTGGCTTTGCATTTTCCTCAATAGCGCAGTTACAGAATAATTTAGTTTTATTCTCTACATTGATATAGCCATGTATCTCGAGGCCGCACTTTATTTCAGTCATATACTATAATGATTATAAAATGTTTATATAACTTACGGATTTATGGAATAGTTAAACTAGCTTAAGGTTATATGTGATATTATCCAACAGAGGCTTAAAAAACCGAAAGATTTATATATGATGTAAGATTAATCTTACTCGGTGATTTATTATGAATATTGCTATAACAAAAATGAGCTCAAAGGGGCAGGTTGTGATACCTTCTGAAATGAGGAATGGTATTAATTATGGCGAGAAATTGATTATTATACAGAATGATGACCAGTTCATTATGAAAAAGGTTAGTAAGCTCAGTAAAAATTTAGAGGAAGATTTGATTTTTGCAAAGAGAACAGAGGAAGCCCTTAAAAGATATGAAAAAGGGGAATTCATTGAAATGGATTTTGATGATTTCTTGAAAGACGCAAAAAAATGGTAAATGTTTCTTTTCATGCTTTTTTTAAGAAAACCTTTTCCAGAATCAAAGACAAATCCTTAAAAGAAAAAATAATAAAACAATTTTTAAAAATTAAAAACAATCCTGAAACAGGCAAGCCCATGAAATATACCCGAAAAGGTACAAGAGAGGTTTACATACCTCCTTTCAGGTTATCTTATTTATATATAAAAGAAGAGAATAAAATAATTTTCTTAGACTTATATCATAAAGATGAACAATAGCTAAATTTTGTCAATAACTTACGGATTTATAACTGTTATCACAAAGGCCTTTGTTGCGTAGCTTTCAGGGCCAATCAATGCTTTGCACTTGTACTCTGTTGGCTTTGCATCCTCAGTTGCTTTTACAACAAGAGATAAAACCTCAATCTGGTCTTTTTCAAGGCCTTCTATTGTGTCTGTGTATTCAAAAATAATATCTGTAGCTGGCTTTGCCCTTGAATCCATTGCCTCATTACAGGAAAACTCTACTATAAAGTCAGATGTTTTATCTTTTTGGTTCATTATTCCAAAATAAAGAGTTTTCTCTCCCTTTCTTTCAATCTCAAAACTAGACTCAGTTATTGCAAACTTGTTTTTTCTATCAGCAATATTTTCTTTTAATTCAACTGCTTCCTGTGGCTCGATTTCTTCAACCTCTTCTTCAACTGGCTCTTCTGGTTCAATTGGTTCTTGTTCAATTACCTCAGGAGCTTCTTCAATAACATCAGCAGAATCATCAATTATTTCTTTATCTTCAACTTTCTCAGCACATCCAGAAATCAAAAACAAACCAATTATCAAAATAAATAATAGTACTTTTTTCATATAATCACCCTATTGTGTTAATTTAGTTTGTTATTATTTAAATATTGCTATTATCTGATCAAATCAGCTTAAATGTGTTGGTAAGATTTTACTATAAGTCAAAATGATTTGCCCACTTAAGCTGATAGTACTTTTAAATAGTAAAATTTATATACCTCTACATATTATTTTTGTAATATTTTAATTAAACGAGGGTGAGAAATATGGGTATAAATTTTGATGATGTGTGTCAATTAGAAAAAATAAATATAGAAGAAGGAAAGAAGTGGGTTTATATTGCAGACTTTAATATTAAACATGAAGGAAATAAATTAAAAAGTACTGACAGGATTGACGTTGAAATTGATGATCTTAAACAACTTATGAATCAAGGTGCTAAAACTGCTATTCTTGCCCATAAAGGAAGATTTAAGGACAAGGATAATGAAGATTTGGATTTTATTGTCCCTTGCTTATCTGAAAAATTAGGTACTAATGTTAAGTATTTTCCAGAAAATAATACAGAAAATGCAGTAAATTTTGTTAAAGAATTAAAACCTGGCCAGGTTGCTATAATGGGCAACACAAGGTTTCATGAAGGAGAAGAAAAAAACAATCCTAAGCTTGCAGAACAGTTTGCAGAACTTAGTGATTTTGTTGCTGTTGGTGGATTTGGTAAGGCACACAGAGAACATGCTTCTAATGTTGGAATTTTAGAATATTTGCCAGGATATGCAACTAGAAGCCAATTAAGAGAAATGATGTTATTGTCTCCCTGGGCTGGAAAAGATGAAAAAAAATATTCTGTTGCTGTTCTTGGAGGAATTAAAAAAGAAAAAATTATTACTGGACTAGAGGGATTCAGTAAAATATATGATGCTGTAATTCCTGGCGGGATAGTAATGAACACAATATTAAAGGTTCTTGGATATGAAATTGGAGATTCTATTATAAGTGATGGAGGAAAGAGTTTTGAAGGAAATGTTGAAAAAATATTAAAAGAATATGATTTTGATAAAAAGAGTAAAATATTGCATCCCAAAGAAAATTCTGAAAGAAGGGCTGAAATATACCTGCCAGAGACAGTAATCATTGCATATAATGATGAAGATAAGGGATGGAACTCAGAAACAAGGAATATCTCAGATAATTCTCATTTCCCTGCTGGCTATCCAACTGTTGACTTCGAACTAAGTGATGCAATGAAGTCATCATTAGGCAAGTTAGCAAATGAAGGGGGAAGAATAATAATAGCAGGAACTCCAAGTATATATACTGAAGGATTCAAATCTTCAACAGATCCAATTTTAGATATAATGAAAAACAACAAAGATAAAATAAAAGGGATTGTGCTTGGAGGAGACAGTGCTGCTGAACTAAAGTATGAGCCATTCTCAACAGGAGGCGGTTCAGCGCTTTATTTTGTAGTTAACGGAACAACACCAGTATTTGAAGCATTAAAAGCTAATAAAAAAAGGTTCTCTTAATTTAATTTCTACAATGTCATTGCATTTAATTGTATCAAGGGATAAGAATTACCAGGACTGCTCATTTTTCTCATATGAAATTATGGAAAAAGCAACACTAGATTCAAGATTAGATACTATTAATAAAGAAAATAAATTTGTATCATCATTTCCATTCCCGGCTTATTTAGAAGATAAAATTGAATTATCGGTTAACAAAAAACTAAATTCAGATGTTAAAATTAAGTGGCATGATTATGATACTGGTTGTTATTGTCTTGAATTTTCAATGTTTTATCCATTTAGATATTCTAAAAATATTAGAATAAAAGGTTTGGGCTCATTTATATTATCCATGACTTTAGCAGCTATTCATCAAGATTCCTTAAGTAATGAAACACCTTTCAAAGAAAGTGATGATATCTATGTTAAAAAAGTATCTAACTCCATTTTACCTTTGCTTGTCAGGAGAGGGTTCAAAGAAGATTTTACTGAATCACCTATAGGAACCTATTACTGCAGCATAGAAAATGCTTTTTTAGAATCAAAAAAAAGGGAAGAAAAGAAAGCTGTAAACATAATTAAATAGTTACTTTAAGGTGTCTTTCTTAACATTGTTCTTGGGAAAGGTATTGTGTCTTTTATGTTATCTGATTTACAGAGCCATGCAATTACTCTTTCAACTCCAAGGCCATAGCCTGAATGAGGCACTTTCCCGTATTTCCTTGTGTCAAAATACCATTCGTATTTTTCAGGCTTTTCACCTTGTTCTATTAAGGCCTTTTTCATCTCCTCAATATCAGTATCTCTTTCGCTTCCGCCGATTATTTCTCCATATCCCTCTGGAGCTATCATGTCAAAGCACAATGCTGTTTCTGGATTTTCAGGATCTCTTGATTTGTAAAATGCCATTATCTTTTTAGGATAGTTTGTTATTATTATTGGCTTTTCATATTTCTTTGATATTAAATCCTCTTCAACTGTTCTTAAATCCTTTCCCCACTCTATTTCGATGCCATCTTTTTTTAATTCCTCTAAAACCTGAGTGTATGTAAGCCTTGGGAATGGTGTTTTTATTTTCTTTAGCTTTTCAATATCCTGGCCTAAAAATTTCAGTTCTTCTTCATTATGCTCAACAACATATTTCACAATAAAAGCAACTAAATCCTCTGCATTCTTCAATATGTCATCAAGCTTAAACCATGCGACTTCTGTTTCAGCCATCCAGAATTCTGAGAGATGCCTAGATGTTTTTGAGCGTTCAGCCCTAAAGCATGGAGAAATTGTGTATATTTTTTCCAAAGCAGATATCATTGCTTCTGCATAAAGCTGCCATGATTGTGTTAAATACATAATATCATCAAAATATTTTACCTCAAAAAGTGTTGAGCCACCCTCGCAGCTTGTTGGGGAAAAAATAGGAGAATGTTCTTCATAAAAGCCCTTATCATTGAAAAATTTTCTTATTGCCTGAAAAACCGCTGACCTTACCTTTAAGATTGCAGTCATTTTTCTTGACCTTAGCCAGAGATGCCTTTGATCAAGTAAAAACTCAGGGCTCTGGTCTTTTGTTATTGGGAATGTGTCGCTTTCCCCAACTATATTTAGTGAAGAAACAGATACTTCATAGCCTGTTGGGGCACGTTCATCTTTTTTTATCTCCCCTATTATCTCAAGAGAGCATTCCATTGTGGCTTTTAAGGCCTGATTCCAGATGTCCTCGCTTATTTTTGATTTTTCAACAACACATTGTATTATGTCTGTTGAATCTCTTAATACTATAAAGGCCATCTTATTGCTATTTCTCACTCTGTAGCACCATCCTCTTATGCTTACTTGGCCTGTGCCTTTTTCCATTGCCTGTTTTATTGATATGAACTCCATAAATATGCACCCAGTCTAGTATAAAATTCATTCTTTATAAAATTTTGTAAAATTTGGAAAATAATAATCTTTATAAAAAGCAGGTATAATAATAGTTAAGTGAAATTGCTATTAGGGGTTGCCTTTCCGAAGAATTTATAAAAATGTAAACAAATTTAGGAGATTATGGATAAAATAACAAAACCAACCAAACCAGAAGAAGAAAAATATATATTCACAGAGGGAATTGATTATTTTACAACTGGTAAAACTTCTATTTGGGGTTTTGGTGATAAAGATACTGAACGACTTCTGAAAAAAATTGAAATTCATGGTAAATGGCTTAATCTTGCTGCAGGTGATGGTCGTTATAATCTGAACTTATTGGAAAAAGCTGATTTTGTTGTTGCGGGAGATATCGATGAAAGTGCCCTTAGTAAATTATGGCATAACACTTCTGAGGAGTATAAATCAAAATCAAGTATAAAAGCATTTGATATTACTAAGAAGTTCCCATTTGAAAATAATTCTTTTGATGGTATTTTTTGTACGGGTACTTTGCATCTTTTTCCAAAAGAAGTCTTGCGAAAGATAATTTCTGAAATTGATAGAATTCTTAAGTCAAATGGGAAAATAATAATTGATTTTGCAACAGATATTAAAAGGACATCTCCAAATGGAAAATTGGTTACATTTGGCAAAGAACCACTTTATACTTTAGAAGATGCAAAAATAATTCTAAAAAATTTTTTCAGAAAATATCAAATAGAAATGCGTGAATCAGAAGTTGTAGAAGATTTCGAAGCAGCTAATCCACCCTATACATTAAATTGTAGATTTATTATTCTAATAGCAAATAAAAAATGGAGGTGAACTTTCCGTAATCCTAAGATACTATTTCACTTCGTTCTGTTCGGATTACTTCACAATGAGTTATATAAGTTAGTCCAATTCAATGTGCCCCTATAGGAAAAAATTTATTCTTTTGCTTATTTTCTAGTTGACTTTTGGAAAACTATTTAATAAACTTTGTTATTCTTCTTTTTTATGTTTAAGATACAATATGAAGATGAAAAGAGCATAGCAAGGGCCGGCCTATTAAAAACAGCCCATGGAAAAGTAGAAACACCTTTTTTCATGCCTGTTGCAACCAGGGCAATTGGAAAATATATTGGGGCTTTTGATTATAAAGAAGTTAATGCCAATGCAATAATATGCAATGCTTTTATCCTTTCTCTGAGGCCTGGAATTGATGTAATCCACAAAGCAGGCGGAATCCATAAGTTCATGAACTTTGACAAGACAATTTTTACTGACTGCGGCGGATTCCAGATGCTTAGGGAGAGCTTTTTGCAGAATTCAACAAAAAAAGGAATTAATTTCACGAATCCTTTTGACAATTCAACACAGCTTGTAACACCTGAAAAAATAATGCATATTGAGCAGACCATTAACTCAGATGTTGCAATGGTTCTTGATGATGTCTCTCCTTATGGCGCTTCTTATGAGCAGTTTGTAAATTCCCTGAAAAACACAAAAAAATGGGCAGAGGAATGCAAAAAATACCACACCAATAAAAAACAATTATTGTTTGGCATTGTGCAGGGCGGCTTTTTCAAGGATTTAAGAGAAGAAAGTGCTAAGTTTGTTAGCGAACTTGACCTTGACGGAATTGCAATCGGCGGACTGGCAATAGGTGAGCCAATGAAAGAAATGTTCAAGGCAATAGACTATTCAATGCCTTATATTTCAAAGGAAAAAATACATTATCTGATGGGCGTTGGAAGCCCTGACCATTTATTGGACTGCATAAGCAAAGGTATAGATTGCTTTGATTCTGTTTTTCCAACACAAAATGCAAGACACAATACATTGTTTACCTCAAATGGAAAAATCTCAATAAAAAAAGGAAAGTACAAATTTGACTTAAATCCAATTGACAAAAACTGCAACTGCAAAATCTGCCAGAACTTAACAAAAAGCTATCTTAATCATTTAACAAAAATAAATGACCCAGAAGTAAAGAGATATATGCAACACCATAATCTTCATTTTATGCAGGAATTAATGAAAAAGGCCAGAGCAGCGATAAAAGAAGGCCAGTTTGAAAAATTCAAAAAAGAATTCGAAGAAAGATTTAATAAAAAAGAAAAATAATTACTTTTTCTTAAGGAATGTTGACTTTATATGCAATTCTTTTAATTGTGTTTCATCAACATCGGATGGTGAGCCATCCATTGGGCACTGGGCCGCCTTGTTCTTGGGGAAAGCTATTATCTCTCTTATATCGCTTAATCCGGCCATTAAAGCAACTGTCCTGTCCAAACCAAGGCCCATTCCTCCATGCACTGGGCCGCCATACTCATATGCTTCAAGCAAAAACCCAAATTTCTCTTTTGCTTCCTGTTTTGTCATTCCAATAAACTTCATTATCCTTTCCTGAAGCTCAGGTGAAGTGACTCTTATTGAGCCTGAGCCGAGTTCAGTGCCATTAAGAACTACATCCCAGAGATCACCTATGACCTCGCCAGGCCTTTTCTCAAAATCCTTGATAAACTCCTGCTTTGGCATTGTAAACATGTGGTGTTCGGGATCCCATCTTTCCTTATCTTCATTCCATGAAAAAAGCGGAAAATCCTTGACCCAGCACATCTTAAAATCATTTTCCTTGACAAGCTTCAAGTCATCTCTTAGCTTTAGCCTTAACAAGTTCAAGATTCCTGCGACCTTTTTTGGCTTTTCTGCAATGAACATCAAAACACTGCTTGGTTTTGCATTTGTTTTCTTTAAAAGTTCTTTCTGAATATCATTATTAAAGTATTTAACAATACTGCTTTCCAAGCCCTTGTCTGAAACCCGCATCCAGGCCATTCCATTTGCCCCATTTTTCTGGCAGAAATCAATATAGTTGTCAAGCTCTTTTCTGCTAAGGTCTTTTTCAGGGTTTATGCATTTCACAGTTTCAGCATTTTTGAAAACTGAGAAATCTGATTTCTTTGCAATATCAGTAACATCAATCAGCTCAAGACCAAATCTTATATCCGGTTTATCTATTCCAAACCTTTCAATAGCCTCTTTGTATGTAAATACAGGAAATTTGTCCAGTTTAATGTTTAAAATTTCTTTGAAGAGATGCTTGTAAAGCCCTTCTGTAAACTCTCTTATATCATCGCTTGTTACAAAGCTCATCTCAAAATCAAACTGCATGTGCTCTGGCTGCCTGTCAGTTCTTAAATCCTCATCTCTTAGGCAGATAGCTGTCTGATAGTAACGGTCAAATCCTGCAATCATTAATATCTGCTTATACAATTGTGGGCTTTGCGGCAATGCATAAAATTTTCCAGGATTTACTCTTGATGGAACAATATAATCACGGGCTCCCTCTGGTGTTGACTTGACAAGCATTGGCGTTGTTATCTCAAGAAAATCATGCTTATTGAAATAATCCCTTACAGTTGTTATAATCTTATGCCTTAAAGCAAGCCTTTTCTGCATTATTGGCCTTCTCAAGTCAAGATACCTGTATTTTAATCTTGTTTCCTCTCCAGATTCAATCTTGTCATCAATCTCAATTGGAGGGGTTTTTGCTTTGTTAAGAATATTAAGCTCGTCAACCAAAACCTCAATCTCTCCTGTCTTCATGTTTGGATTTATCATTCCGCTTTTTCTGTCCCTTATCTTCCCATTTATTTCAAGAACAAATTCGCGGCCAATGTGCTCGGCCATTTTATGGGTTTCTTTATTATGTGAGGGATCAAAAACTATCTGTGTCAAGCCATGCCTGTCCCTAAGATCAATGAATATTAATCCGCCATGGTCTCTTCTACTCTGGGTCCAGCCATCAAGCACTACTTTCTTTCCAACATCCTTTTTTGTAAGTTCTCCGCATGTGTTTGTTCTTCTCATTTTAATATCCTCACAGGAAGATAAGATTCTAAATAGTATATAAAGATTGTGGTATAAAAAAATAAAAATAGCTATAAAAAAATAAAAAGAAAAGTTTTACCAGTCAATGTCATTCAAATCCTGTGCTAAATTATTCAAATCCTGAGTATCAAGATCATCATCCATTACACCAATATCAGATATATCATTAGATATCTTATTAATTGTCTCATCTCCTGTTGGTTTTGTTTCTTGCTGTTCGTAGCTTATAACTCCCTGTTCATCAGAAGGTTTTGTTTCTGTTTCTGTCATTTTAAAGCAGCCAGCAACAAAAAATATAGCTAATATTGTTAAGGAAAATATAGCAATCGTAAATCTTTTCATTATAAAACACCTATATTTATTTCATAATTCTGTTATCATTTAAATATTTGATGGTTTAAAAAATAAATACTCTACTAGAGAATAATAAAACTTAAATAAGAATAGCTGCCTTAAGCTTTAAAGAATATGGAAATTTCAACAATTGCTTTTGGGATTATCGGAGGGCTTGCCTTATTTATATATGGCATTTATTTGTTGAGTGAGGGCCTACAAAAGGCTGCTGGCAAAAGACTAAAGATTATACTGGAAAGATTAACAGACAGGCCTATTAAGGGAATTCTGGGCGGTGCCTTAATTACAGCAATAATCCAAAGCAGCAGCATAACAACAGTAACATTAGTTGGATTGATTAATGCTGGATTAATAACATTAGAGCAGTCAGTTGGTGTTATAATTGGGAGCAACATAGGGACAACAATAACAGCACAGTTAGTAGCATTTAAAGTAGGTAAATATGCACTGCCGATAATCGCAATAGGAACAGCATTAATGCTTATTGGAAAAAAGAAAAAAACACATTATATTGGGCAGATTTTCCTTGGTTTTGGGCTTCTTTTTCTTGGAATGAACCTTATGGCAGATGGAGCAAGACCACTGCAGGATTCTGTTTTTTTTCTGAATATGATAACTGGATTTTCTGATATACCTATTTTAGGGGTTTTGGCAGGAGCAGCTTTCACAGGAATAATACAAAGCAGCTCTGCAACCTCTGGTTTGGTAATTGCAATGAGTATGGAAAACATAATCACCCTAAAGGCAGCTATTGCCATAATGATTGGTGCTAATGTTGGGACATGCGCTACTGTTATAATTGCCTCAATAGGCTCTTCTATATCATCAAAAAGAGCAGCCTGGTTTCATCTTATATTCAAAATAATAGGAGCCATAATCTTTATTCCATTTATTTCATTATTTACAAATTTTGTTTCTCTAACATCAAATAATCTTCCAAGACAGGTTGCCAATGCTCACACTTTATTTAATGTTTCTACTGCATTCCTTCTATTGCCTTTTATTTTTGTCTTAATTCGCTTTCTTAAAAAACTAATTCCTGGGAAAGATATAAGGATTGACAGAGGAACTAAATTTCTAGACAAAAGGATTTTGAACACGCCGTCTATTGCTTTGTCGCAGGCTGGAAGAGAAACAGTAAGAATGGCAAGAATAACACAGGTTATGCTAAAAGAAAGTGAGATTGCTTTTTTGGACGGAAGAACAGATCTTATTGATATTGTTCTCAGAAAAGAAGATGCTATTGATGAGATATTTGAGGCTTTAAATGATTATCTTAGCAAGATAGCTGAAAAGTCATTGAATAAGCAGGATTCAAAAAAACTTGCAATCCTTATGCACAGCGTTGGTGATATTGAAAGGGTTGGAGACCATGTTAATAATATTGTTGAGCTTCTTGAGAGAAAGAATAAAGAAAAACTGAAATTTTCAAGAAATGCGATTAGGGAGTTAAGAGCAATGTTTGAAAGCGTAGAAGCTGTTTATGACAAGGCAATCACAGCCCTAAAAAATGATGACAAAGCTGCTGCATCAGAGATTGATGAGCTGGAGATGGAGGTTGACAGAAAAGAGAAGGAATTTGAACATAATCACATAGAAAGAATAAAGAAAAAAATCTGCAATCCATCTTCAGGCATAGTCTTTGTTGACGCATTGCGTAATCTTGAAAGAATAAGCGATCATGCAACAAATATTGGCAATGCTGTTATTTCTGGATTTTAAAAAATAAAAAAATAAAAATTATTGTACTATAATCTCCTCAGAAATAATCAAGGTTTGCTCCATTGGCTCATCACTGCCTGTTTGGGTGCCTTTCTCATACACATTAACTTTGTAAGTTCCGGAAGGAATGTTTTTAAGCTTTGCTTCTATTTCAGAGAAACAAATGCATTTGCATCCAGCTCCGCTCCATACTTCATATATATTTATTGTAAAATCTCCAATTTCTTTCTCAATTTCCGCTTTTCTGCAGCACAGATGATTAAGTGCCCTTGAGTATACAACCCTGTTTCCATCAACCTCAATTGTTGGTTCTTTTTCAGTTTCTTTATCAATTGATTTTGTTGTTGTGCCTTTTTCTGTTTCAGCACATCCCTTTACAGAAGATGAAAGAGTTATATTTTCTTCTTCTTCCTCAACTACTTCATAATCATCCTCATCATTCTCTGTTTCAGGTGTTATCTCTCCTGCTGCTGCTTTGACATCCCTTACTATTTCAACAAGCAGTGTGTGTGCTTCTTTAAGCAGTTCATGAGTTTGGTCAATTAGTTGTTTTGCCTCATCAACAATCTCCTTGAGGTTTTCCTTGTCTTCTTCAAAGTATGCTCCATCCATCAAATCCTGTGCTTGTTCATATTTGTTTTTTGCTTGTTCTATTTTTTCGCTGAATTCATCTACTTTTGCATTAATATCTTCAACATTAATTCCCTGTTCTTCCATCTTTGCAACGGTTTGATCCAATCTTTTCTCAAGATGCTCACTTCTCTTTATTATTCCCCAGACTCTTGCTTTGACAACACTTGCTGCATGAAGCCTTTCCCTGTTCCTTATCCTTATCCAGAGTTTTGAGACTGTTTTTGCAGCTTCTTTTATCTCATCTTTTGTTTCAGCAGCTTCTGCCTGTGCTATTGCATCCTCAAGCTCTGATATATAGCCATTAATCTCTGAAATTATTTCTTCAGCTCTATCCTCATCCATTTCTTCAGATGAGTTAACCTTTTCCTTTATCTTGTTTAAATGCTCAATCATCATGTTGGCACTATTAACAATCATTTCTCTTGAATGATTTTCAGCTCTTTCTCTAAACTGGATACATTCTTCTGTATCAGAATCAGTGCATTGCTTGAGCATTTCCTTTTCCTGAAGCAAAAGCCCTTTTGCTTCCTTGTATGAGTTCATTGCCATAAGATAATTCTGCTTTGCTTTCATATAGTTATTCTCTGCAATTTTAAGTTTTTCCTGTGCAATCAATCTTTTCTTGAACATAAGGCTCTTGTTTACAAGCTTAAGGCTGAATTTTTCCATTGCCTGCAATACACTCTCATTGTCCATTGCAAGTATTCCTTTTTGTTGTGCTCTTGAAAGATGAAGCAATATATTTGTTTGTTCTTCAGAAAGCCCTTGCATGAACTGTTCTGCTGACTCTATTTTGCTTGTGATTCTTTGTGTTGTTTTTATTCTCCATTCTTCTGTTTTTGCCGCAATCTGTCCAGGGTTTATGTTTACAAGCCTTTTTGCAGTAACCTGCTGGACATTTGCTGTTTCTGTGTTTGACTGTTGGCCATTCTCCTTGGCAAAAGATGCAGGAATCATGCTAGCCAGCAGCAAAACAATCATTAAAGATATAATCTGTTTTTTCATTTTTGTGCCCCCTATTGATTTTGATAGTATGAGTATAAGTATTTTAATTTATAAACATGCTTTTTTACGCTTTAAAATTTAAATGATAATTAATCTGAAAACCCTTTATTATGCTTTAACACCCTTTAAA
>CAYWLA010000002.1:0-36452 GCA_964458955.1 uncultured Methanosarcinales archaeon | reverse complement strand
TAATAATAATAAGCAAGGCAGCTGTGCCTAGCTATAATCCTGAGGAAGAAGAGGACTGATAGTTTTTTTTATTTTTATTCTATTTTATTTATATAACTTTTAATAAATTTGATAACCTGCTTGTTTAAATTCTCACTAACAATAAAGCAACTCCTTGGTTTCTTTATTCCTACTGCATGAAATAATAAACAGTTTCTTTGGCTGTAAATCAATTTTTTATCACTATCTTCTTTTCTTCCATCATCTTTTATTATCTCATGGTATGTTATTATATTATTGCTCAATTTATGATTGAATTCTACAAGCAAGGGCGATGGTATCAAAAAAGGATTTAGCATAATAGGTTCTGGTTCTTCTTCTATTGTTATTTTCCTGTATGATTTGTCTCTCTTTTTTCTGTAAATTTTTTCTGTTGTTGACCTAAAAATATATGCTGCTATTTCTTCAGGTCCAAAAACGATTTCCTTTGGCTTGTATTTATGATCAATTGTCCTGAATGACCATCCTGGTGAAGTGCTATGTGATTCAAGGTTCCAAACTTCTGCAAAATATTCACCATCCTTTTTTGTTACTGGCAAAGACCTTAAATCAATATCTCTTTGCTCATTTGGGTCATATCTTGAGATAATCCCTTCTACCCTTGCCTGGTTTCCATAACCCCTAACTCTTGGCTTTATTCCCTCTTGCTCCATCAACGCATAAAGTTTATACCCTAAAACCAAATATATTAAAGGGATTATTCTCTTTCTTTTGTCAATTATACCTGTCCAGCTAGTTCCTCTTCTGTAAAAATCCTTATACTTTGAATTGCTTATTTTTTCCAGTGTTTTTATAACTTCTTCCTGAGGATTTATTCTGTCTTTTTTACACTTACCTGCTGTTATATATGGGACATTCGCTGTTTTTCCTCTCTTCCAGAACCAGTTGCCTGAAACAATAGTTCCGTCACTTACTCTTGGCAGGGTATTAACCCCTTTTTGAATGTAAATATACTCATTTTGTTTAATCCCAGAAAGAGTTTCAATTATTTCTTCTATACTCTTAAACTCATCCTTTATGAGTTTTTTTTTCTTTATTTCTCCTTTAGGGATTCCTTCAAAATACATTGCCCAATTATTTTTTGAGTTGCTCATAATAACCACTTAAAAGTAGAATTACTTAATAAACCTTTTCAAAACTCTTCTAAACCAATCTCACCTCCTGCCTTATAGAGAATGCGAATTTCTTTTTATAGCAATATTTATATATTCCTTATTTTAATGTATATTGACTAAACTAAAATTAAATAAGCTTTAGTTAATCTCCTAAAATAGGATATAAAGTTGTTTAATTTTAAAAAAGGTAAAATGAATTACAAAAAAACTCTTAGAAATGTGAAAAATTTCTGGGAAATAGCAGAAATAAACGAAATCGCAAGAAGATATTTTACAATGAATATTTTTGATAGTGTTCTAATGACATTGGGTATTTTACTTGCAAGCTTCTTTTCAAATCTTGGAAGTGAGATTATTATCACAACAATAATAGGTGCGGCAATTGCTGTTACTGTTTCTGGAATCTCAGGGGCCTATATGGCAGAGAATGCAGAGAGAAAAAGCAAGATAAAAAAGCTCGAAAGAAAAATATCAATAAGCCTGAAAAAATCGCCTATAGCAAGAGCCCATAAATTTGCAGCATTCATCCTTGCTTTGGTTAATGGCTTGCCTTCAATACTTGTTGCTTTATTCATAATATTACCTTTCATCTTTATAGCAAATCTCAAAATGGCTTACTACATCTCAATTGTTCTCGCCTTTTCTGTATTATTCTTTATAGGAGCTTTTCTTGGTAAGCTTAATAAGGAGAATTTGGTTTTGGCTGGTTTTAGGATGATATTTGTAGGGATAATTTGTGCAACAATAATATTTCTTGTGCAAGGAAGATAACAATGGCAAAGGAATTAACAACCCAGAAAGCACAGAGAAAAATTTGGAACACAATTGCATCAAACTGGAATTTATCCAGACAAAAACCATTGCAGAAAATCGCTCTGATACTTAAAGAATATGCAGAAACCTGGCAGCATGGAAAAATTCTTGATATAGGCTGCGGAAATTGCCGCAATCTACTGTCTTTTTCATATAATGAATTCAACTGCTATGGTATTGATTTTAGCAATAAAATGCTGGAAATAGCAGAAAAATACTGTAAAAAGCATATGCTGAATGTCAATCTGAAACAAGCATACGCAACAAAATTGCCATTCAAATCGCAGTACTTTGACTATGTTTTATCTATATTTATACTGCATCACCTAAATAAAGATGAAAGGATTCAAGCAATAAGGGAGATATGGAGAGTTCTAAAACATAAAGGCAAGGCACTTATAATTCTGCGGAACAAATTTCAGCTAAGATTTTTGTTTAGGAAGAAGAATATTTTTATACCATGGCACATACGCAAAGAACCTTACCAAAGATATTATTACTTCTTTACACCCTGGGAATTAAAAAGACTTTTAAGAGAAGAGAAATTTAAAATTTTAAGCTCAAATACATTCGGCAGGGATTTAATTATATTAATTAGCAAATCATAAACAAGCTTTTTCCAAAAATCTTTTAAATCCCTTTGTTTTCTTGGTTATTATACGGCTGTGGTCTAATGGCTATGATTCGACCTTCCCAAGGTCGCAATTCGGGTTCGAATCCCGGCAGCCGTATTTATTTATAACAAAATTAAGCTTAAGATACTATTATTCACAAAAAGTTTAATAATATTAAATAAAAAATGAATAATAGAAACATTTTAATTCTATTTTGTTCTTGTGAGTTTTTTGCGAGTGTTAATGATTAACAAATAACTCTTTTATAACTTATTTTGTTAATTATTAACTAAATAGAATTGCTCTTTGTTTTTTGAATTCTACACCCCATTGCTTGAAAAAAGATGTAATAACCGCTTCTTTGCCTATTGGAATTAAAATGCTTCCCTTGCCGAGTTCTCTTCCCTTTAATCCAGCCAGAACCCCTTCTCCTTTTTTTCTGCCAAATAAAGCATATGAAAATCTAACCTTATCAGAGGCTTTTTTATCTCTTAGCCCATACCTTATAATTAAGAAAGAATCAAAATTCAGTATGCTACTTACTGATTTCATGTTCTTAATGCTAAACCCCTCATGAATTATGTTTCTGTGTGCTCTATTGCTAAACATGTCGTCGACAATTAGGGGTTCTATATGCAGATTAAGCTCAAGTTTATCTCCAATTTTTTTAATCTCATAATTTATGTCTTCGATAAGCTTATAGTCTTTATCTCTAAATAAACTGATCAAGTCAATATCTTTTGGTTCTTCTTTACCTTTTAATGCTGAGCCAAAGATATATACATCAACCAAGTATTTTTCCTTTTTTAACAAGTTCTGTAAGTTTTTCTTTAATTTCTTCATCTGTTGGGATTTTAATATTTGTGTTTTTAAATGCATCTTTAATCCTCTTTTTAACCAGTTCTAATTCTTCTTTTTTCAATTCCTGAGTGTAAGTTCTTCTATAAGTTGAGAACAGCTTGTCAGTTATAATATATAATCCAGGAAACTTTAGTTTTAATACCCTGAATCTCTCAGTGTGATCTTTTGGTCTTTCACCAATCTTAGCAAGGATAGAATCATCTGCTGCAAATAAAGCATTGAAAAAATTAGAAGCAGATTCAGAACGCATGCCTAATTTTTCTGCTATACAGGCTATCAATTATTGCATTAACAACCTTATTTGCTTTATTTTTTAGATCTTCTTCCATCCTGTTAATAATTAACATAAACAACTATTTAAACCTTTCGTTGTTAACCATTAACACTATACATCTATTGAAATGCTCTACTCAAATACAAGTGCAATAGCAACAGATGAATTTAGAGTTCTGAAAATTAAATAAATCAGGCTGTGTTGTTTTGCCCTGACAATGCAGCCTGATATTGCAGATTCCAATTCAAACAATTTCTTTAGCATAACTTATATAAATAACAAAACCCAAGCTTTATTTTGTGGCTGAAATGAGCATAGCTGAAAATTATAAAAAAATTAGAAGAGAAATCCCAGGCCATGTAACCTTGGTTATAGCTGCAAAGCAGAGAACAAAGGAAGAAATAGAAGAGCTTATTGAGGCAGGCGCTACTGACCTTGGAGAAAATTATGTTCAGGAAGCGCAGGAAATGCATGAGCAGCTTGGCGAAATAACAAAAAAAGTCAAATGGCATATGATTGGCCATCTACAAAAAAACAAGATAAACAAAGTCATTCCTATTTTTGATATAATACAGACTGTTGATTCATATGAAAAAGCACAGGCAATAGACAAGAGGGTTGAAGCAGCTGGAAAAACCATAATGCCTGTTTATATAGAAATAAACATTGGCAGCGAGGATTCAAAAGCAGGCATAAAACCAGATGAGCATGAGCCATTTGAGGAATATATAAAAAATTTAATTAAAAATATTTCAAAATTGGAGCATATAAGAGTAGAGGGCTTGATGACAATGGGCCCAAGGTTTGGAGACCCTGAGAACTCCAGGCAATATTTCAAGAGAACAAAAGAAATCTTTGACAAGATCAAGGCCCTTAACCTGCCTAATGTGAGCATGAAAACACTGTCCATGGGAATGACAAATTCCTATAAGGTTGCCATAGAAGAAGGAAGCAACATGGTAAGAATCGGAACAGCAATCTTTGGAGAAAGAAAATAAATTCATGTTTCGGTTTTAACCGAAGATAAGGTAAAAGCTTAAAAGAAACAAGATTATTCTTGTTGTATGGAGGTATTTAAAATGAAAATACATATGATTTTTGGAATATTGCTGGTTATTGCCTTAATCGGTTTGACAGGATGCCAACAGACAAATGAAGGGAATACACTAAATGCACAGGGAACATCGGAGCTTACATTTGACCCAGATGAGGCAGAGGTATGGGCGGGGATTTCTATTGTAAAGGACACTGCAGAAGAGGCACAATCAGAAGCAAATAAGGTTGTTAATGCAATAATTGATGGCCTAAGATATAAAGGCATATCAGAAGATGACATTGAGACAGAGAGCTTAAATCTGTATGAGGAAAGAACATGGACACAGGATGAGGGCTCAAAGGTTATTGGATGGAGGGCAACACAAACACTAAAGATAAAGACAGCTGACTTAACAAAAGTTGGAACAATAGTTGATATTGCTGTTAATAACGGGGCAAACCAGATCAATAACATAAACTTTGGATTAACTCAAGAAAAAGAGCAGGAATACAAAAAACAGGCATTGTCAGAGGCAGCTAAAAATGCAAAGGAAAAAGCAGAAATACTTGCAGAAAGCCTAGGAGCAAAACTGGGAAAAATAAAAACAGTTTCAGAAAGCAACTTCTATTACATGCCCTATAGATATGATATGGTGAAGGCCGCAGGAGAATTAGCGGTTGAAGAGGCTGCAACAATAATGCCCTCTGATGTAAAGGTTACAGCTAATGTGAACATAGTTTATTATCTGAAATAAATTTTTTATTTTTTAATTCTTGTTCTTCTTTGTTCTTATTTTTAAATAACAAACAAATGGAAAAATTTAAATAATACAGAAATCAATTTTGAAATAGGGGTGTTAAAATCAAAAGAAGAATTGGAACAGTTATTAGGGGTATAAGAGCTCCAATAATAAAACCAGGCCACAATATTGTTAAGGTAGTTATTAATTCATTGAGAAGGTCATGGGAATCAGAGAATCAATTTAAAAAAATTCTTGGAATCAACAGGTATAATATTAGAAATAATGATATAATTGGAATTACAGAATCCCTTGTTGCAAGGGCTCAAGGCAATTTCATCTCTCTAGAGGATATCTCAGAAGAAATAGTTGCAAAGTTCAGTGAAGATATAGGAATTGTTTTTCCAATACTAAGCAGAAATCGTTTTTCAATGATACTAAGGGCAATAGCAAGGGCTGCTGCAAAAAACTCAAAGAAAATAATCCTTCTGTTGAGTTATCCTAATGATGAGGTAGGTAATCCAATCATTGATAATAATGATCTTTATAGAGCAGAAATAAATCCATACAAGAAAGTATTGACAGAAGAGGAATACAACAAAAAGTTTGGAGATTTTAAGCATCCATTTACAGGAATAAACTATGTGCATTATTACAGGGAGATAATTGAGTCAGAGAATGCAGATGCAGTAATACTTCTTTCAAATGACCCAAAGGAGATTCTTAAGCATACAAAACAGGTTATTGCAGCAGATATCCACACAAGGCAAAGAACAAAAAGGATTTTGAGGGAAGCAGGAGCTGATATTGTCCTTGGTCTTGATAACCTTTGTACAACTCCCCTAAATGGAAGGGGATATAATGAGAAGTATGGGTTATTGGGCTCAAATAAATCCAGAGGTGAACTTTTAAAATTATTCCCAAGGGTTAAAGACAAATTTGGTAGAAGATATGTAAAACTAATACAGGCAGGGATAAAAAAAATTACTGGAAAGCATGTTGAGGTTATGATATATGCAGACGGTGCTTTTAAAGATCCTGTGTGCGGAATATGGGAATTGGCAGATCCTGTTGTAAGCCCTGATTTTACCTCTGGCCTTATAGGGATACCAAATGAAATTAAACTGAAATACCTTGCTGATAAATTAAGGAAATTAAACAAGAAAGAGACAATTAAAGCAGTTAGAAAATATATAATAAAAGAAAAGAAAGAAAATCTTACTGGTAGTATGTCTTCACAAGGAACAACACCAAGGCAATACAGTGATTTAGTAGGTAGCTTATGTGACCTAACAAGCGGAAGTGGAGACAAGGGGACACCCATAATCCTAATTCAGGGTTATTTTGATACCTACATATCAAAATGACATATATAAAAAACTTGATTTTGGGAGGAGATTCTTCAGCCATGTAAGAGGATGATTTTCATATTTTTTTAATTATATCTTTTTCTGTTATAGCCTCAACAGTCTCAAACATTGTCTTGAGGCCGAGCCTTAAAGAATCCTCATCACATATTTTATTGTGTATGTAAGGCGAGATAAACCATTTCTTGTCAGGCTCTGAAAAGGGATTTATAAAAAAGAGTGTTAGTTTTTCAAATTTTATTAATTTATTCCATTTATTCATAAGAAAGTCAAGGTTTTCCTTTGAGTTCAGCATAACAATGCTAATGTTTTTGTTTACCTCTTTAATAACAGAATCATTTATAGTTGGCCTTATCAAAAATACCTGTTCTTTTTCCTTGAACTTAACAATAACCCTGTCTGGCTCTTCTTTTATATCAATTATATTCTTGGTTAAAATATCCCTGTGCTTTACATAACCAATAGTCCATTCTTTAATAAACTTGATTATCACATCTTTTTTTTCTGGCATAAGCATGAAAAATATGATTTAATTTATATTCTTTTTGGAAACTGGCCTTGTTAACTTGTTGTGGGTATAACATATATAGTTGCTGTCATATGCCTTAAGGAGCGATAGCGACGAAAGCGCAGCGTGGTCTAACAACAAAGTTGCGAAGGAGTTTTTGTGCCTACATTAAAATTAATTGCCTATCTTTTTGATTGTCACCCTCTTTTTACCGAAACATTTATATAGTTATTATGAATATATATTCATAATTAAACATATGGAGGTAGATAAAAATGCCAAATAAAGATGGAACAGGACCAAGAAGTGGTTCAGCAGGATCAAGAGATGGAAGAGGACAAGGTAAAGGAAGAGCCGGTGGAAAAGGAATAGGAAAAAAGAAAGGCGGAAAAAAAGGAAACTGCTAATATAGTTTCTTTTAATTAAATAAAACATAGGAGGTAAAACAAAATGCCAGGACAAGACAGAACAGGACCTTTAGGTTTGGGTGCTCTTACCGGAAGAGGACTTGGACCTTGTGGTTGCGGAATGCGAAGAGGATTTGGGCGAGGTTTTAGTAGAGGAATGGGTTTTAGATACACAAAACCAGTTGCTCTATCTGAAGCTGAAGAAAAGAAAGTCCTTGAAGCAGAGCTTAAAGAAATTGATTTGGAAAAGCAAGAGATAGAGAAAAGATTGAAAGAAATGAAGTAAACTTTTTTCTTGCTTTTTTATTTTCGTAAAATTTAAATAGGAATGTGAATAAGTATTCATAATATGGCAAGACCGAGACTTTGCAGAAGAATCTTTTCAGAACCAAATGTCACTTATTTTAAGCCGAGAGGCATTCCATTAAGGGAATTGGAAGAATCTATCCTAACTATTGACGAATTTGAAGCTGTGAGATTAAAAGATTTAGAAAGATTAGAACAGGAAGAATGTGCCAAAAAAATGAATATTTCACAACCAACCTTTCATAGATTAATCCGATCTGCGAGGAAAAAAATTGCTGATGCTATTGTAAATGGTAAAGCAATAAAAATAGAGGGTGGCAATTTTACATTTGAAGAACCTCATGGAAGAAATAGATGTGGCAGGCACAATCAATAGGCACAAAAATTGAATTTAATTCATATTAAACAAATTTTTTGCTTGTTTAAACATTTTTATTTTTATATATAAGATGTGAATAGTCAAAACAAAACTATACTTTTTTATATTAAATCATATTCTAATGTTAGGGATAAAATGAAATTTGCACATATGGCAGACTGCCACATCGGCTCTTGGAGAGACCCAAAATTAAGGGATGCAAGCACAAAGGCCTTTCTAAAAGCAGTAAACATCTGCATTGAAAAGCAGGTTGATTTTGTATTGATAGCTGGAGATTTATTCAACACAGCCCTGCCGAGCATAGACGCCTTAAAGGTAGTTGTTACAAAACTCAAGGAATTAAAAGACAGCAATATTCCATCTTATGTAATCCCTGGCTCTCATGATTTTTCTCCAAGCGGAAAAACAATAATTGATGTTCTGGAAAAAGCAGGCCTCTTAATAAATGTCATGAAAGGGAAAATAATTGATGAAAAATTAAACCTTGAATTCACCATTGACAAAAAAACAGGGGCAAAAATAACAGGCATTTATGGAAGAAAGGGAATGCTTGACAAAAGGCAGTATGGCTCTCTTGTCAGGAGGGGCCTTGAAGAGGAGCAGGGCTTTAAGATATTCATGTTTCACACTGCCTTAACTGAATTCAAGCCAGAAGAGCTTAATTTAATGGAATCGCAGGCATTATCACTGCTGCCAAAAAACTTTGATTATTATGCCGGCGGGCATGTTCATCATGTATTCAGCAAAAAAGAGCCAGGTTACGGGCTTATAGCATATCCTGGGCCATTGTTTCCAAACAGCTTCAGCGAGCTTGAAAAGCTTGAGAACGGTGGTTTTTACATTGTTGAGAAAACAGCCAAGCTTGAGCTTAAATATGAGCCAATTGTTATTTACAATGTTTTTTCATTAAACCTTGACTGCAATAATAAAAGCCCTGAGCAGATAAGAGCAGAGCTTGAAGATAAAATAAAAGGTAGGGAATTTATTAACACAATTGTAACAATAAGATTAGCTGGAACTTTGGATTCAGGAAAGCCATCTGACATAAACATGAGAGACATATTTACTAAAATTTATGATAATGGCGCTTATTTTGTAATGAAAAATACAGCTAAACTAACTGCAAAAGAATTAGATAAAATTAATGCAAAAATAAGCTCTGTTGAAGAAGTTGAAGATTCATTGATAAAAGAGAGCATAGGACAAATAAAAATTGATGCTCTTAGTGCTGAAAAAGAAGAAAAACTCACAAAGCATCTGATGGATATATTATCTAAAGAAAAAGATGAAGGCGAGCGTGTTGCTGACTTTGAGAAAAGAATTAAAGAAGATATTGAAAAAATAATTAAACTGGATTAGAACCATTATATAATATTTTCATTTCTGTTGATTTTTCAAAATATACCACATAAGGCTTTAATTCATTTAATTTTATTTCAAGGTAACTTTCTTTTTCTGATTCTTTTATTCCTTTAGGAAAAGGAATCTCAATATTATATGTTTGTGTTGATTCAAGTCCTACCTTTATCTTTAATCCCATTTCTTCAAGTTTTTTCCTTATGCAATCATCTTTTGCATATTCTGGCTTAATCTTTATATTATAGAGATTTTCAGTGACTTTTCCAACATCATTTTCCTGATTTTTTTCCATTTTCACCAGATTATCCTCCAAGCTATTTTTCCTGCTTTTTTTAATGTATAATTATAATTTTTATTTTTTCTTCTAAGGATATCATTAATTTTCCCATTGCAACTAGCATTTTTTAGCATATTGTCTGCCCTTACAAGCCCTGCACCAAACACCCAGCTGTTGTCATATGGCTCACTTGATTCAAGCCTTTTAGCTGTTTTATACATTATTTCCTCAGCAAAGTTTGGATTTTTTGTCTTGGATATTAGCAATCCTAAAGCTCCTGAAATATGTGGTGTTGCCATTGATGTTCCGTCCCATACCCTATATTCCCCGCCAGGGTAAGAGGAATAAATCCCAACACCAGGAGCAGAGATATCATTTGTTTCCCAAATATTGCTAAAGTCAGCATGCTTGTTATTCCTGTCAACAGCTGCAACTGCAATTACACAATCACCAAAAGCAGCAGGGTATTCTGGGCCTTTATAACTGTTTCCTGCGGCTGCAACAAGCAATACATTATTCTGTGATGCAAGCCTGCATATCTCTTCAAGCGCCCTTGAAGCTGTTGGTCCGCCGAGGCTCATACTTGCAATATCCATATTATTAAGCATTGCCCACTCAATTCCAGCTGCCACAGTCATGTCTGATCCAGACCCATTTTCATCAAGAACCCTTACAGCATATAATGTTGCATCTGGTGCAACACCGCAGTTTTTTCCAGAACATGTTCCTGCAACATGAGTCCCATGCCCATTCTCATCCATTGGGTTTTCATCATCTTTGATAAAATCATGCCCTTTTTTTCTTGTAAAGTTTGACCTTACCTCTGGATGGGTATAATCAACGCCAGTGTCAATTATTGCGATACTTGCTCCTTTTCCTCTTGATGATTTCTGTGCTTCATAAGCGCCTATATTTTCAAGGTTCCATAAACTTTCTTTTGGGCTGAAATAAACCTTTGAATTACTTTTTGTTGGAATAATTGAGAATTTGTTTGACAGGTCAACTGATTTCATTACACTAAGAGTATTTCTAAAACTTTTTTCAAAAATTCTGTTAACATCTTTTCTATAGATCTTATTGGATATCTGCTCTGCATCCTCCCCTGTGCAGATAATTCCAATATAAGGAATGGTTTTGAAGATATGAGTTATTTTTCCTAGCTTTCCAAGCTCTTTTGCTGCATTTTCTTTTACTTTCCTATTGTTTTCTGTTTCTATTATAATCTCTAAAGGATTCTTGTCTCTTTTACTTTGAAATATCTTATTCAGGAGAATATCTTTTCTCTGAACTCTTAAGTCTCTTCTGTATTTGTTTAAATCCATATGATGTTATGAAGAATTATTTTTAATAAGGGTTTGCTAGTTTTTTTCGCAGGATTATTGACTTTAAGAAATATTTTCATGTTAAATTGAAAGATATTCAACCAAAACCTTAATAAACTCCTTTCTATTGTTATTATTTATGACTCCATGGACAAAGAAATACCAGCCAAAAAATACAAGTGAACTTAAAGGCCATGACAAGGCACTCTTAGAACTAAAAAACTTTATTCTTAATTTCAAAAATCAGAAAAAAAAAGCAGCAATTATATATGGCCAGTCAGGAGTTGGAAAGACATGCTCTGCTTATGCCATTGCAGCTGATTTAAACTATGAAGTCTTTGAATTAAATGCATCTGACTTCAGGAACAAGAGCAGCATAGAATCAACACTTGGCCCTGCAATAATGCAGAGAAGTCTTTTTTCAAACAATAAAATAATCCTTGTTGACGAGATTGATGGGCTTTCAGGAAAAAATGACAGGGGAGGAATATCTGCACTTGCAAAACTAATTGATAAAAGCATCTTTCCGGTTATTATGACTGCAACTAACCCTTATGAGCAGAAACTTAATGCATTAAGAAAAAAATCAGAACTTATTCAATTCCACACACTTAACTACCTGTCTGTTTTCTCTGTTTTAAAAAGCATATGCGCAGAAGAAAAAATAAAATTTGATGAAGATGCATTAAAATCATTGGCAAGACATGCTGCAGGAGATTTAAGATCTGCAATAAACGATTTGCAGACATTAGCTCATGAAAAAAAAGAGCTTAAAAACGAAGATTTAAATGAGCTTTCTGACAGGAACAGAACAGAAAACATGATTAGCGCATTAATGAAAGTTTTCAAGACAACAGACATAAACATTGCAATAAGGGCATTTGAGAATGTTGAAGAGGATATTGGCAAGCAGATTTTATGGATTGACCAGAACCTTCCAGATGAATACCAAAAGCCAGAAGATTTGGCAAGGGCTTATGATTATTTGTCAAGGGCAGATGTTTTTAACGGAAGAATAAGAAGGTGGCAGCACTGGAGATTTCTTATTTATGTAAATGCAATGATATCAGCAGGAGTTGCTGTTGCAAAAGATGAAAAATATAAGGGGTTTACTTCTTACAAGCCGACAACAAGAATCCTTAAGCTATGGAGAGCAAAAATGAAGTACCAGAAAAGAAAAAGCATTGCATCAAAGATTGCAGAGAAAACACATACCTCTTCAAGAAGGGCATTGCAGGATACATTGCCATACTTATCTTTAATATTTAAAAAAAACAAAGAGCTATCAGGCAAGATTGCACAGGAGTTTGAGCTTGACAAGGATGAGATTGAATGGTTGGGAAGAAATAATTAATTAGTATTTTGCTTAAAATCAATAAACCTCTTTAAATCCTTTAACTTATAATCAAATCCCCAGATATATTTTGTATATTTTTCTGAGGGAACAAAAATTGTTCCTGCAACTTTCTTTGAGTCATGCCAATCACCTTCCTTTTGAAAAAATTCCTTCATTTGTGATGCACTTTCTAGAATTCTTGGTGTTTTGCTAATTTTTTTATGATTTATTACTATCCCATAAACAAGTTCTTTTTTTGCAAAATATTCAATTAACCAATGCAAGCACTGATCCCTAAAAAGGAATTTATCTTCTGATTCATCATATCCCCTTACACCTTTAGCATAGAAATCAATAGTTGCACCTATAAAACGATTGGTTTTTTCAATTTCTGATGCTAAAGCATATGCCAATGTTTCACTTGTATTATTCAGAGGAATCCCTAAATTATCAATATAATAAGAGTCCTTGCTGCCCCTTCCCTTAATATCAACCTTGATATTTGAAAATTCCTTTATAATATAACCTAAACTTTTGTTATTTTTAATATCAGCACTTTTATTTTGGTTTTTTCCTATTGTCATTTTGCATCCAGGATTATTTTAATTATAGTTTTATTATACTTTATAAATCTTACTATTTTTATCCCTAAAAAGTAGTTATGAGAGAAAGATTTATATAACTGTTATTAATTCTAATTTGTATAAAATGAATGAAAACTATGAGAAAATAATACAGGGAATTAGAGACTATTTGCTAGGTAACAGAACAGAGTTGCTAAATAGCCCTTTACAAATAGAATTTTCAGAGGAAAAATATGATGGGAGAAAAGATTGGCTTAATTTTTGTAAAAGTAGTCTACCAATAACTCTTGAGACTTCTGCAGTAATAGCCATGAGTGTGTGTTATATACGTAATCCTGGTATTGGTTTGTTGGTTACTAATTTAATTACAGCAGCAGATATTATTTCAAGAGAAAAAGGACTTGAAGAAACCAATACACTTGGTTATGGGCTTGTTGGGAGAATCAGGGATGCTTATAAAACTTTGAGTAAAAATTATTCTAAAAAACCATAATTTCAAAAAGAATTCTTAAGCTGTTGAGAGCAAACATAAAGCATCAGAAAAGAAAGAGCATTGCATCAAAGATTGCAGAGAAAACACATACCTCTTCAAGAAGGGCATTGCAGGATACATTGCCATACTTATCTTTAATATTTAAAAAAAACAAAGAGCTATCAGGCAAGATTGCACAGGAGTTTGAGCTTGACAAGGATGAGATTGAGTGGCTCAGAAAAAATTAATTCATACTTTTCTCTTAATTGATTATGGTTTTTTCTTGCGCATCGGAAGCTTAAACATAAAACGAGGGCTTTTAACATTTCCATTGTTGTTTCTCCTAAAATTCATTATGTTTGAGACTAGGCCGCTTGAAGGCCTTGTTGTGAGTGCTTTCATGAGCAGTTTGCGGCTTGATATTTCCTCAACAATTCTCACTTCCCTGAGTTTTGGCAGGAATATAAATGAGGCAGCATACCTCATCACAAAGCTTATTATGAAAACAATGTAATATTTTGACCAGAAAAATGAATTGTATTTTACAATTAATCCACCAAGTATTGCTCCAACAAATATTGCAAATCCGGTGAGCACATTATAGTAAGCAACACAGGTTGCTCTTTTTTCCCGTTTTGTGGTGTCAAAAATAAAATTAAATGATGCTATATCAAATCCTGCCCATGAAAAGCCGGCAAAAACCTGTGCAAACATAAGATAGTAGATATTTGTTGAAAAAATCCATAAAATAGGTGTTGCAGGCATTAGGAATCCTGCCAGTACAAGAACTTTTTTTGTTCCGTATTTGTCAGACAACTTTCCCCATACAGGCATCATCGCGAATTTTGTGATCAGTGCGATTGCAGTTATCATTGTAAATGTGGTATAATTAAGTTTCAGGTCATAAAGCATGTAAGGAGTGAAAAAAGGTGCTGATATGTAAACACCAAAATTCATCAGACTGAGATAAAAAACAAAAAGCCCGTAATTTCTGAACCTTGCCTGCTTAACAAATTGCATAAAGCTGAAATTTGCATTTGGCGCAAACTCATATTCAGGCTCATATTGCTTTGTTAGATAAAAAAATGAGATTATCCTTGAAATGAATGCAAGCGAGAAGATTATGGAGAATCCTGTATATTCCATAAAAGTCCCTGTTGAAAACTTTTGGAGTATATAGCCTGCCAAAAGAAGTGACACAAACGATACAAGGTTTCCGATTTTGTTTCTGTTTCCAAAATAATCTCCCCTGTTTTCATCGCTTACAAGGTCACCCATCCAGCTGCTCCATGCAGGATTTCCTATGACTCCAAAAACCCAGTAAAGACAGACAAAAATTATCAAAATAGGTATGCTAAGCTCACCAAAGAAAAAAACAAGCGCAATGGGTATG
Source organism: uncultured Methanosarcinales archaeon (assembly GCA_964458955.1). GTDB lineage: Archaea > Nanobdellota > Nanobdellia > Woesearchaeales > CG1-02-33-12 > CG1-02-33-12. The sequence goes on along the minus strand of CAYWLA010000002.1, from coordinate 21,251 downwards.
TACATAAATCCCTGAAGGAATGAGCTTATGCAGACAATTCTTTTCCTTGTTTTGAAAATTCTGATAAGCCAGTTTGAGAAAAGTTGTGATAATGAGCCAAATGCTTTTGGCAGGGAACTCAGCAATCCAAGCTGGATATTTGTTGCCTTGAGGAAAACAGCAAATGCTGCAATGAATGACTCGCCAAAGCCAACCATCATCCAATAGAATGCCCCGTCAAAGATTGAATACTTAAGGCTCTTTTTTATTTTTTCTTCTTTGTCATCCATCCCGGCCGTTTATTAGAAGTTGCTTTTAAATCTTTGTTTTTCTGCTGTAGCTTACTAATTTCCTTATAATAAAATAACTGGTTACAGAAAAAAACACTGCTATAATAAAATTTCCTGCTAAAAACTTTAAAGTTGAATACCTAAACTGCTCAATCCCCTGCAGAGGATATATTGCAGGAGAACCTTTTAGTATGAAATCACCAAGCCTATAGCTCAATGTGTAAATTGGAAACAGCACAAAAGGATTCCAAAGCAGCAAAGCGCCAAAAAGAGCAATCTTGCTTTCTTTTGCATATGCCAGCATAACAATAATAGCAATAAGATATGTAAAGCCCAAGGTGGGAAGTATTGCTATGAATGTGCCTATTGCAAATCCTAATGCAATCGAGTGGGGAGAAGTCTTTATTCCCAGCACTTCCTTAAAATGCTCCTTTAGCCTTTTTATTATCTTTTTTGTCATCTTTAATTATAATACTTTATTCTATAAATATCCTTTTATTTGAGTAAATTGAAAATACCTCAACACTGGCCATACTTCTCTTAAAGGAAAAGATTGACCGAAAGGAAATAACTCTTGATTCATCATGAGGGATAAAATATATCATTTATTTCCAAGAAAAAATCCTTATTGTTGTCTATTCCCTGAGCTTTTATCTCCATTGGACAGATAGCTGATTTATCTTTATTTAAAATATTATTAACAATCTTATTTGATTTTAGTATTATATTATTTTTATTTAATAACTCTTCAGCTGGTTTTGAAGCAACATCAGTAATAACCAGAGAAATCATATTTGAATACACTATAAACCTGGCGGATGCAAGCCCAACAACCTTGTCATGTAATGTGCAATCCTTGAATTTAGATTTATATTTCTTTACACATTCTATTAAAGGTCTTAAACCAGACTTATCTGAGGAAAATACAATATTATTATCTTTAATTAATGCAAGGGAGTATTTTGTAAAATCAGGACTTAACATCTTAAGGATTCTTTAATTGGTTTTACAGTGTAATTTGCTACTATTGCCCATATCAGATTTGATATTGCCAATGCTAAAATCAACTTCAAGATAAAATTGGTTGGTAAACTTACCAAATAATAATCAGTGATAATTAACCATGGCAGCTGAATAAGATAAGCTAACATTACTGCAATAATTGTATTAAACTTGTATCTTACAAACAAGCCAACAAAAAATCCAAGAATAGCATTACCTATTGCAATATATGGATTGCCCATAACAAAGGCAGAATACAAAGAACCAACTAATCCTGACAACATTCCTCCTTTTGGGCCGTATATTAATGCCGCAATAAAAACAGCTATCTGAAAAAAATGAATCTTAAAACCCCAAACAGTGTTTAAGTTTATTAGGCCTAATAAATTAGGCAGGATCATTAAGGATAAAAATAAGACAATTGTTTTATAATTCCATTTTACATTGAATGAGAATTTTTCAGCATATTCCATTAATTTTAGGTAAATTCAATCATTTAAATATTTTTGCCAAATAATCAAAAAGAACTCTTGCCTAATGGGTTTTTTACCTGCTGGATTATGATTTTCTCAGGTGTTACACTCAAGACATTAAACTCAATATTTTTTATTTTTATCTTGCTCATGATCTTTGGATAAAACAAATTTAGAGCATATCCTTGGTAACCAGCAGTCTCCATATAGCTCAGAGAAAAAGTATTTTCATTTGGCATTCCGCAGTATACAAGGCCCATCCACTTCATAAAACCCGGCTTTAAGGTCTTTTTCTCTCCCACTGAAATTGTAATGGCCTCTTCCATAAAACATTCAACACACAGATTATATTTGTTTGTTTCCATGTTGAACCACTTAGATAGAAACAATTTTATATTAGAGGTTTTTAATTATGTCTATTATGGCAGATAATAAGCTATCAATTGAAGATATGGCCGTTTTCTGCAAAAAGAAAGGCCTTGTATTTCCTAGTGGAGAGATTTACGGAGGCCTGTCAGGATTCTTTGACTTTGGGCCGAATTGCGTTGAAATAAATAATAATATCAAAATGGAATGGTGGAAATTCCATGTTCAGGAGAGAGAGGATATAGTAGGCATTGACGGAAGCATTATAACAAATCCAAGTGTTTGGGAGGCTTCCGGCCATGTCGAAAACTTCAGTGATGTCCATGTAAAATGCAAAAAATGCAAAAAGCCAAACAAGATAGACAAGAGTGAAATAGGAAAACTAAAATGTGAATGCAGCGGAGAATATGATGTTATAGGAGACCTTAACCTTATGTTCAAAACTAATGTTGGGCCAGTAGAGGGCAGCACTGCTTACTTGAGGCCAGAGACAGCACAGCTAATCTTCGCAAATTTCAAGCTTGTCGCAGAAAGCTCAAGATTAAAACTGCCTTTTGGAATTGCACAGATTGGCAAGGCATTCAGGAATGAAATATCACCAAGAGATTTTTTATTCAGATGCCGTGAGTTTGAGCAGATGGAAATAGAATATTTTGTTCATCCTGATAATGCAAAAAAATGCCCTTTCATAAAAGATGTTTTAAAACACGAGATAAATGTTCTTTCAGAGGAAACACAGAAGAAAAATCAAAATCCTAAAAAGATGACAATAGAACAGGCATTAAAAAACAAGATAATAAACACGGAATGGCTTACATACTGGCTTGCAACAGAACATAAATGGTTTATCAGCCTCGGGGCAAATCCAGACAATTTCAGGATAAGACAGCATCTTAAAGATGAGCTTGCACATTATTCCTCTGACTGCTGGGACATTGAATATAATTTTCCATTTGGATGGAAAGAGCTTGAGGGAATAGCAGACAGAAGTGATTTTGACTTGCAGCAGCATATAAAGCATTCAAAGAAAGATTTGAGCATATTTGACCAGGAAACAAACAAGAAAATTGTTCCGCATGTTGTTGCAGAGCCAAGCCTTGGTGTTGGGCGCGCATTCCTTGTGTTTATGTTTGATGCTTATAATGATGATAAAAATAGAGGAAATATTGTTTTAAAGCTTGACCCTAAACTGTCTCCGATAAAAGCAGGCATTTTTCCTTTAATGGGCAAGCCAGAGCTTGAGAAATTAGCAAAGGAAATTCATGCAAACTTAAAAAAATACTTTAATACAAGTTATGACCGCTCTGGTTCTATTGGAAGAAGATATGCAAGAGCAGATGAGATTGGAACCCCTTTCTGCATAACAGTTGACTTTGACTCATTAAAAGACAAAACAGTTACAATAAGAGACAGGGATACAACGAAACAAGTTAGAATAAAGATAGCTGAGATAAAAGATATTATAAGGAAACTCATAGATAAAGAGATTGAATTTAGGGATTTGGAATAACTATTAACATCAGAATTCCTGTTATATCTTCCGTAGGGAGTTAAGTTTTTCAAAACAAATAAGATTTGATATTTTCAATTTTTCCATCTAAAATTATCGGTGCAAATCCTAACATTTCATATTTGTGGTTATTTTGAGTTTCATCGTATGGAAAGAGGAAAAAAATTTTCTTTTTTAACCACCAAGCTACACAGATATCACGATAAGCTCCAGGACCAATATAACCTTTAATATCATTTTTTTTGTAATTTAAAACTAAGAAAGCGTCGCTTTTTGCTACTAATTCTGCGTCGCCTCTACCAACTCCTAATTTTTTTAGGAGTTTAATATCATATTTTTTTCCTGGGTCTTTAATTATACGATAAGTATCAAGAGGGATATTTACATTAAAACCTAGTTTTTCTAGGACTTTTTTAGCTTCTTCCATTTTAGAGGCAAAGGTCATACTACCACCAATCATAATTGAAATCTTGTTATTCATAATTAATTAAAAAAATTGAAAGAATATAAACCTTTTGAAAAACTCAATTGGATATAACATTCATTAAAGCAGATATAACTTGTTTTATGATTCCTTACTGCAATTTTTTGGTATGCTTAAGAAATTTGATTAGTTCATTTACATCTGATTCTAACTCTTGTGTAATTGAGTGAAAAATTAATTCATCATCAGTTTTCCCATATTGATGGGCTATTATATTCCTCATTCCTTTTGCTTCTTTAAATCTTATAGCTAATTCTTGCGAAATAATTTTTTCTTGTGCAAGAATATCAAATGCCTCTTTATCTTCTTCAGGAATCTTATATCCTTTATCCTTAATTATTAAAAAGGCTAAATCAATTACTGCTTCTATAATCTTCTCAAAGTACCTTTCACAGGCCGCCTTTGTTTTCAATTCAGTTTTATACTCATGGAAACTTTTTGGCATAATCTCCTCTAATTCAGAAAGATAATTCTCAATTTCCCTTATTTTATCATTTATTCTCATTTTTATATAATATTCTTCCCTTATTGTCAATCTCTTTTTTAATCTTGCTAGGCAGGTGATTGTAAACTTGAACATCTACTTTTTGGTTAACTTTGCCTGAAATTCTTTTTCTAAAAAGGGCAGATTCCTTTATATTTACATTATCAAATTTTACTGCTATATCTATGTCAGATTTGAAAGTGAATTTGTTCTCAACCAAAGAGCCAAATAATAAGACTTTTTTAATCTTTCTAAAAAGAATATCATTTAAAATAGTTTTTTTTGCTTCTTCAACCACCTTTTTTATTTCAAATCCCTTCTTAAGCTTAAATTCTTCAGAAAATCTGGATGCTTCTTTAATAAATTCAAGTTTCTGTCTTATATCCCTTGAAAGCCTGTTTTTTTCTGATTGTGTTAAATTTAACCCTAATAATTGCTTTTCAATTATCTTTAATTCCCTTTTGCCAAATACTTTTCTGGCATTCTTATTTGAATTCAAAAATCTTAGTAAGCTCATTTTAAATAACCTCAATTAAGGTTATAATAACCATAATAAAGGTTATATTTAAATCTTTCGTTTTCTTATAAAAAATTGTCAAAATACTATAAACTGAGGTTTGCAGATAAATAACAATCTGTTTAATAACTCACGAAGAAATAATGAAAAACATTTTGCATTCAAGAAATTACAAATAAAAAGCTTTTTAAATCATCTGCGTTTTCTTTAAATAAAACATAGAAGGTGTAATAAATGGCAATAAAAGATTTAGAAATAAAACAGGGAAATGTTGACCTCACAGCAGAGGTTGTTGAAGTAGGCGAAGTAAGGGAATTTAACAAGTTTGGAAAGACCGGAAGGGTTGCAACTGCAAAACTCAAGGATGAGACCGGAGAAATAAATTTAAGCTTGTGGAATGATGATATTGACAAGATTAAAGTCGGGGACACAGTCCAGATTAAGAATGGTTTTGTCAATGAATGGCAGGGCACACCTCAGCTAACAACAGGGAGGCAGGGCACTTTAGAAGTTGTTGGCAAAGCAAATGAAAGCTCAGAGACAGAATCAGATTCAGAAGAAACTGCTGAAGAAGACGTCGAATAAAAATTAAATTAATTTTATTCTTATTATGGGGCGGTAGCTCAGCCTGGGAGAGCACATGACTGAAGATCATGTTGTCCGGGATTCAAATTCCCGTCGCCCCACTTATTTTAAGAAATATAAAATTAAATAAAGAATTTACTTGATCTAGAATTTTTATGATTTTAATTGTTAATTTTGAAGATTTTGAATCAATATCCTTGTTAATTTTGAAGATTTTGAATCAATATCCTTGTTAATTTTGAATATGGAGGTTGCTTCAAAATATAGTCATTGGCTATTTCTTCTAACTGCTTTAACTCTTCTTTACTAAACTTAAGTAGGGTTACTTCCTTTATAACTTTTTTAAAACCAGGCCTTATATTAAGTATAGAACTATAGTGTGGAAGAGAGGGCCATGGATAATATATTCCCCCTATTAGAAGTAATCCAAAAAGAACGTCTAATAATTTTTGAGATAAAGAAGAAATCCCTTTTTCACTAAAAATAAAATCATTTAATAAACTATAATTTGGTTTTATTTTATGTATTGTTCTATTTATATATACTGGACTACCCAAAATCTTTTCTGTGGGTATATAATACAACATACCCTTCAATATATCTGTTAGTGAATGTGAATCTTTTGTTTCTTTACTAGCTATATAATTTGCTGGACTCATTTTACTATTCTAAAATAATGAAAGTATTTAAATCTTTTTATAAAAAGCCGGAAAATCTCCGGAAATCATATAAAACGAAAGCTTAATTAATAAACGCATTTTAATTAATTCTATGGAAAAAAAAGAATCCATCTTTGTTATATGCGCGCACTCTGATGACCAGATACTCGGGCCGGGCGGAACACTAGCCAAATATGCCAAAGAAGGAAAAGAAATCTTTACAATTATTTTCTCATATGGTGAAACCTCCCATGTTTGGCTTAAAAAAAGGGTTAGTGTTGAGATAAGAGTCAAAGAAGCACAGGCAGCTGATGAGGTAATTGGCGGCTCAGGAGTTGTTTTCTTTGGCATTAAAGAAGGAAAATTTTTTGAAGAAGTTGAGAACAAGAATCTTAAGGACAAATTAAAAAAACTTTTGAAGGAAAAAAATCCTTCAAGAATATTCACCCATGTGCCTGATGATGTGCATGAAGACCACAGGGCAGTTTATAAAATTATAAATAAAACTCTTGATGAGATTAACTATAAAGGTGACCTTCTTGGATTTGATGTATGGAATGCAGTTGACATAAAAAAAAGGCAACTTCCAAAGGTTTACATTGATATAAGTGATACATTTAAGATAAAACTCAAAGCACTTCATTGCTTTAAGAGCCAGATTATTGCAATGCTGCCCCCTTATCTGGGAGTTTATATAACAGCGTTTATGAACGGGTTAAAAAATGATTGCAAATATGCAGAAAAATTTTACAAAATAAAATGAAAAAGCTTTTGATAGCAACAGACTCTTTTCTTCCAAGATGGGATGGTATTGCAAGATTTCTCAATGAAATCCTGCCTAAGCTTTCATCTGATTATGATATCACTGTTATTGCACCAAGATTCAATGGCCAACTGGCAGAGTTCAAGGATATTAACATTATCAGAATACCGCTTTCAAGAATCCGTGTCGGAGATTATACCCCTGCTAAATTTTGCATTAGAAAAGTTATAAAAGCTGTTAAGCAAGCAGATATAGTTTGGACCCAGACAATAGGCCCAATAGGTGCTCCTGCGATACTAGCTGCAAGATTTTTTAGAAAACCCCTTGCAGCATACATACATTCTATTGAATGGGAGCTATTCTCAAAGAGCATCTCTCGAAGAAATCCATTTAGGAATTCAATAAACCTCTTTACAAAGGCAGCTGCAAGATGCCTGTATAACAGATGCAGCCTGCTTATTGTCCCTTCAGGTGAGGTTGCAGAGATACTAAATTGGCATAACATAAGAACAAAGAAAAAGGTTGTTCATCTTGGAGCAGACACATCTAAATTTAGGCCGGCAGAAAACAAAAAGGATGCAAAGAAAAAAATAGGAATTAATCCAGAGCATGTAGTCATTGGATTCAGTGGCAGAATTGGGCGCGAGAAAGATCTTGTAACACTTTACAGGGCTTTTCTTAGGTTAAGGAAACTATATGATAATCTTATTTTATTAATAATAGGAAAAGGGGTTAAGGAACTGAGAATAATGCTTGAGTCAAAAAAGAATGTAATTATCGTTGAATATGCCGAGGAGATAGTGCCTTATCTTCAGGCAATTGATATTTATGTTATGCCATCATTAACAGAAACATCTTCTTTATCCACAATGGAAGCAATGTCGTGTGGTATTGCGGTTGTTTCAACACCAGTAGGCTACATTAAGAATTATATAAAAAACAGTTATAATGGATTTTTCTTTAATAAGCAAAACCCTTACGAACTATCCAAAAAACTGGCTGTTCTGCTGGATGACGAGAAACTTAGGGTAAAAATAGGGGAAAATGCAAGAAAGACAATTATAGAATTTTATAACTGGAATAAAACAACTGAAGGGATAGAGGAAGCGCTAAGGGAGGTTATATCTTCAGGCTTGTAACATTGCTTACCCCATTAGCACCCATGGAAACACCATAAAGTGTATCTGCTTCTGTTATTATGCTGTCATTGTGTGATATTACAATATACTGCGCTTGTTCAGAATATTTCATGATAAGTTTTGCAAGCTTTTCTGAATTATGCTTGTCAAGTGCAGCATCAACCTCATCAAGCACATAAAATAATGCTGGCTTATAATCCTGGATTGAAAATATGAACGCCAGTGCTGTAAGGCTTTTTTCTCCACCTGATAATGAATGTATATCCATAAACCTACTTCCTGTTATTTTAACTTTTACTCTTAATCCCCCTTCAAAAGGCTCTTTCTCATTTTCTAAAACAATTGATGCAGCTCCTTTTGAGGTAAGCTTAGAAAAAATATTTTTGAAGTTTTCATTAACTGCATCAAAGGTAACCATAAACAGCTCTTTTTTCTTGTTCTCAACCTCATCTATCATAGCAATAACATCTTTTTTCTCTGATGCAAGCAGATCCTTTTTATCAAGCAATTTTTTATATTCTTTTTCTATGTTGTCATAAACTTCCAGGGCCCTCATGTTTACAGCACCAAACTCTCCGATAAGTGCCTCAAACCTGTTAATTTCCCTTTTGAGTGATTCCTCACTTTTTTCTTCTAGCAGCTCAACATCCTCATACTGCTCAGATTCTTTTTTCAATCCTGCAAGCTCTGCCTTAACCTCAACATTTTTCATCGAGAGATTGTTCATATTTGTTTCAGTGCCCCTGTTTTGGTCCTCTTTGTTCATTATCTCACTTTCACTCTTAAGGATTTCATTATTGATATTATCCCTTTTCCTGAACAATTCCTTAAACTTTGTCCTGAACTCTTTCTGGATTTCCTCTTTTTTAACCAGCTCTTCTTTCTGTTTTTTTATCCTTTCTTTTATCTGCCCGAGCTCTGCTGAGAAATCCTTTTTTTCCTTTTCCTGCTCTTTGAGTATCTTCCCTATATTTTCTTCATCCCTCTTCAGTATGTCATTTATCTGCATGCTAATGCTGCTTACCTTTGAGTCAATCTCAAGAATCTCATTCTTTATTTCCTGCTTTTTATCTTCAAATGTGTTAAGCTCAGCAAGCAATGTTGGGTTTCTCAATCCACTGATTTTTATTCTCAGTTCCTGTTTTTTTGTTTTTATTGATGCCAGATTTTTGTTGCTTCCTTCTATGTGTTTTTCTGTACCAGCTATCTGATTATCAATTTCTTTTAAGTTGTCTTTTAAGTTATTTTTTTGCTTTCCTGAGGCCTCTGTGTCTCCTGTTTCAAGATGGAGGCTTTTTTCCAGTTTTATTATCTCTCCTTCAAGAGATGATTTTTCATTTCTTAGTTTAGTGATATTTTCCTCGACTTCTGACCTGCGGCGATGGAGAATGTCAAAAACCTCCTGAAGATCATTCACTTTTTTCTCGCACTCCTGCAAGTCTTTTGTCAAATCTTCCTGCTGGAAGTTTATTCTTGATTTTTTCCTGTAACCACCCTGCATTGAGCCGCTTGTTTCAATCAAATCCCCCTCAAGGGTGACCATCCTGTAGCTTCCTATTCCAATTCGCCTGGCAACATTGATGTTGTCAACAACTATTGTTTTTCCAAAGACATAAGAGAATGCTTTTTTGAATTTGCTGTCAAACGAAACAAGCTCTATTGCTAGATTGTGAACTCCGTTTGAAGACAATACTTTTTTCACATCATTATCTGGTGTTGCCCCTTTTATCTTGTTTAATGGCAGAAAATTTGCAACTCCAAGACTGTTATTTTTAAGGTATTTTATGCATGTTTCAGCAACCTTATCATCTTCAACTATGATGCTCTGTATTCTTGAGCCAGCTGCAACCTCTAAAGCCATGGAGTATTTTGCAGACACATGGCCTAATCCAGCAACAGTTCCATAAATTCCATTAATCTTGTTTTTTTGCTCAAGGATGCTTTTAACAGCAATGTTTGCTGATGCTTTTTCAGTTATTCCAATATTTTTTACTTTTAATCTTTCAAGCTCCCCTTTTGCGGATAATAGGTTATCATTTGATTTTGCTAATTGGGCTGCAAGTGACGAGTCCTCATTTAAGAACTTATTGAGATCAAGTGTTTTTTTCTTGAAATCATTTTTCTTTTCATTTAGGTTCTCCATATCTTCTTTGTTTTCTTTCTCAACATCAAAGACCTTTTGCATTGCAGCTTCGATATTTTGGATTTGATATTCAACCCTGTCCTTTTCCCTTAGAAGTTCCTGCTGTTTCTCCCTGAGAATTTGTATTTCTCTTTGCCCTTCTTCCTCCTGTTTTTCAACTTCTCCAATCTCTTTTTCAATATCATCCAGGTTGTCTACCTTATGTTTTTTCTTGAAATTCTTTATAGAGTCCTCAAGTTCTAGAACATTTTCATTTTTGCCTTTTTTTATTTTTTCCAGCTTTGATTTTTCTGATATCAGGCTATCAATTTTTTCATGAATTTCTGTAAGGTCTTTTTGCAGCCGGTCTTTTCTTGAGTCAATCTTTACAAGCTCATTCCCGCATGTTGCTATCCTTGTTTTGTTTGTCTCAATATCAACCCTTAACTGCTCAACCTTTTTCTGCATATCAAGCTGATCTTTCTCCCCCTTTTCTTCAATTTCTTTTGTTATATTGTTTATTTCATTTCTTTTATCAGAAACTGTTTTCTTTAGGTTCTTTATCTTATCCTGAATATCTTTTATTTTATCGCTGCATGCCTTAATCTCAGATTCAAATTTTTTTTGGTTATCTTCTTTTTTTATTACCTGGATATTAAGGTATGTTGCCTTGTTCTGCTTTATGTTGTCACTCATCTTTTTGTACTTTAAAGCCTGGTCACGTTCTGATTTTAGTTCTTTTAGGTATGTCTGCCTTTCCGCAAGTATTATGTCAGCTTCATTTAGCTTGCCCTCAACCTTATCAAGCTCATTAAGGGCTTTCTTTTTTTTGTCTTCATATATTGAAATTCCTGCTATCTCCTCAACCACTAATCTCCTCTGCTCAGGAGACATCTCAACAAACTTGTTTATATCTCCCTGCAGGATTATATTATAGCCATCTGGGTCAACTGCTGCAACAGACATCATGTCAAGAACCTGCTGCCGTGTTCTTCTTTCATCATTTATTTTGTAAACACTTGCTCCAGTTTTATTTACAATCCTTGTAATTTTAACCTCTGGTAAGTTAGATGGGAATATTTTGCTGGAATTATCAAAATATATGCTTACCTCTCCATTTTTAGCAGGAGCCCCTTTTTTTCCGCCATTGTATATGAGGTTTGCAGACTTTTCAGCTCTAAGGCTTTTTGAGCTCATCCTTCCAAGAACAAAACATAATGCATCCATTACATTTGATTTACCAGAGCCATTTGGACCAAGAACGCAGTTAAAATTATTGCTGAAAACAAATTCTGTTTTTTTTGCAAATGACTTAAATCCCCTGATTACGAGTTTATTAATCCTTGTCATTAATTAAATCCTCTTTTTATAATTTTTAACTAAAACATTGAAATATTGCTTCTATATATAGCTTTTGGTTAACCTAAAACACAAAACTTTTATAGAAAACAGCTTTGGATAAGTGTATGGAACTTTTAAAGCAGGTTATTGAAGAATTAAGGCCAGAAAAAGGTGCAGTTGATAAATGCACTATTGTTTTAGGCAGTATAAACTCCAGGATTAAAAAAAACAAAATTATGGCCATAGCTATTCTTGGCGGCTCTATAGCAAAAGGGACATTCTTAAAAAATGATTATGACTGCGATATCTTTGTTAAGTTTAATTTAAATTACAAAAAAAAAGATATATCTGGTTTGCTTGAGAAAGTGCTTAAGACTTTTCCAATGGTTAATAGGATTCATGGCTCAAGGGATTATTTTAATTTCAAATCAAATGGAATAAATTTTGAGATTATTCCTGTTTTGGATATAAAAAAAGCAGAGCAGGCGATGAATATAACAGACTGCTCACCATTGCATGTGAAATGGGTAAAGGATAATTTAAATAAAAATCAAAAATTAGCAGATGATATAAGATTAGCAAAAGCATTTTGCAAATCATGCAATATTTATGGAGCAGAGTCATACATGAGGGGATTTTCCGGCCATGTTCTTGATATATTGGTAATTTATTATAAGGGATTTATTCCTTTATTGAAAAATGCCCTTAAATGGAAGGAGCAAGAGGTTGTTGACTTTAATAATTACTATGATGGAAGCGCTTTGGAAAGGCTGAACAAGTCAAAACTAGGCCCTCTTATTGTGATAGACCCTATCCAGCCAGAGAGAAATGCTGCTTCTGTTTTAAGCAAGGAAAATTTCATTTTGTTTAAGAAATCTGCAGAGAGCTTTTTAAAAAAATCGTCAAAGAGATTTTTTGAGAAAAAAGAAATTACTGTTAAAGAGCTTAAAGACAAGTCAAAGGGCAAAAAGCTTGTTTTGCTTGATGTTAAGGCACTTGATGGAAAAGAGGATGTTGTTGGCTCTAAACTATTGAAGGCATTTAATTATGTGGACAAAAATCTTGTTCTAAATGAATTTAGCATTTATGAGAAAGGATGGAAATGGGACAAGAAAAAAAAAGTCTTATTCTGGTTTATTCTTAAGGATGAAGTTCTTTCTGAATATTCTAACAGGCTTGGGCCTCCAATCCAAAACAAGGAAAATGTTAATGCATTCATGAAAAAGCACAGGGAAACATTTATTCAGGGCAAAAGAATCTGCGCAAAGGTAAAAAGAGAATTTAGAAAGCCAGAAGAGCTGATTAAATTCCTGAAAAAAACCAAATACCTTAAGGAAAAAGTCAAAAAAATAGAAATGTTTATATACTAGTTTCTTAATAAATTATATACTAATATACAAAAAGGTATAAAATGAGAAAAGGGCAGATTCAAGGCCAGGTATTTATCTATATTCTTACACTAATAATAACTGCAGGTATATTGCTTTATGGCTACAATGCAATAAAAGGTCTTAACGAGAACGCAGAACAGGTTGAATTTATACAATTTAAAGATGACTTAGAAAAAGATTTTAAAACAATTAGTTCTGATTATGGCTCTGTCAAGACAAAGACATACAGTGTTCCGTCAAAAGTAAAGGAAATATGCTTTTATCAAATATGTAATGCTCCTGAGTGTCCTCCTCTTTCTTTACCCGAGGATATAAATCCTTGGATTGCAGATTCTATAAATGATGAAACAGGAAATAATGTATTTCTTGTTATGGGAAATGCAATAGAGCCAATGAAACTTTCAAAAATTAGAATGGATGATGATGATATACCGCTACTTTGCATTCCAATAAGCAGCAGCAGACTGAAGTTAAGGCTTGAAGGCCTTGGTGATGGTGTTTTGGTTAAGAAGGCTTAGTTTAAAAAAATAGTTAAATAGTTAAAAAATTAAGATAATTAAAATAATTAAAGAAAATCAAAGTAATTAAAACAATTAAAATAATCAAAGAAGATATGAGGTGCATAAAAAATGGAAAATAAAACAATTAAAATATTCTTTATGATTTTATTTGGTTTAGTTTTGTTAGGAAGCATTTTCTCATTAACAGTTAAGGCAGCCAATAACCCAGGAGGTTGTAATTGTCCTCTTACTATTTGGAGCAAATGTCCAAATGGTTATGAAAAAGCAACAGAAAAATGTGGATTAATATTCAAGAGAAACTGGTGCTGCCCAGCAGTACCAAAATGCACAGATACAGATAATGGGAAAGATTATCTTACTAAGGGAACTTGTACAATAACATCAGGTACAATGACAATAAATAGTCAAACAGATGAATGTGTTGATTCAACAACACTCAAGGAATGGACATGTTTTAATGATTTAACTATAAACTATGAGCCAAAATCAATCTCTGGATACATATGTAAAGATGGTGCACTTGTAGAAGAGTCAGCTGTTCCACCTGAACCTGAGACAGAAGAAGTAGTAGAAGAGGAAGAAGAAGTGGAAGACGAGACAGAAGAAGAAACAACTCTTCCTACTGTTGAATATTCTAAATGTTCAGGTGATTGTTATTGTGATACCCTTTTGGATTGTAATAGGGGCTATAAAAAGACTTCAACAAAATGTAAAAAGAACTTCTTGTGGATATTTCCAGTTGCAGGAACATGCTGCTGCCCTGAAGAATCACCTGAAGAAGAGCCTGAAGAACCAACTCCAATATGCACAGACTCTGATGGCGGCAAAAATTATTATGTAAACGGAACTGTAAAAGGAAAGAGTGATGAATACTATGCAGCAAAATATGGTGTGGAAACAAGAGAGTTTGTTGATGTGTGTTCTGATGCGGCTGATATTCCTGAATTTTATGGATTATTGATTGAAGGGTATTGTGATAAAAATGGATTTGTGCAGGAAGAAGAATATTATTGCCCAAATGGCTGCAAAGATGGAGCCTGCATTGAAGAACCAATGAAACATATAGAAATTAAAGGAAATTGTAGATTCCTTAGTGAGAAATTTCCTGATAAAGTTTACTTAATGTATGATGACTGCTACACTGGTGTCTTATTAAACGGAAACAAGACTTGGACATTAATAAACTTTGATTTAAGGGATATTAAAAATAAGAAAATAAAAGATGCAGAATTAGTAATAAACAAAGTAGATCTGCTGGTGCTGGAAGGAGATGAATATGGAAAACAAGCAGTAGCAGTGCATAAGATTACGGAGAAATGGAATCTTAATACTGCAAGCTGGAGCAATAAACCAAGTTTTGATCCAACAATTGTCAGTTCACAAGAGATAAATGAGAATGGAGAATATACATTTGATATAACCTCTATAATAAATTACCTTATAAGTGATAATAAAGGAGTTTTATTGAAAGCACAGAATGAGAATGAACCTAACCTCAAGAGATTTGATAAGGCATATCTGAATATTGGGTATATTGAATGAGGTAAAACAAATAAAAAATTTGTGAGAAAACTAGAGAGATTTATAAATATTTATTTGGATATACAAATAATAAGAAAAGAATATTGTAATGCTCTTTTATATATTTAATTTTAAAAAAGTCATATTGAAAACCTTTATATACATCTTTCATTTTTTTAATTTATGATTAATAATCTAGTGTATTTGATATTTATAACACTGTTGCCTTTTCTTGAATTAAGGGCCAGTATACCCTATGGCATTAATGTTTTAAGGATGCCCTGGCCAACTGTTTTCATAGTCTGCGTAATAGCAAACATTATTCTTGGAATTTTAATTTATTTCATGCTTGAAAAGTTTGTGAAGTTTTTCCTGCGATATAAAATATTTTCAAACCCATATAATAAGATAGTCATAAAGACTCAGAAAAAGATACAAAAAGCTGTTGACAAATATGGTGAGTGGGGCGTTGCATTGTTCATAGGAGTCCCATTGCCTGGCTCAGGGGTTTACACAGGGGCATTAGGAGCTTATGTAATTGGCCTAAACTTCAAAAAGTTTATCATAGCAAATATAATCGGAGTGTTAATAGCAGGCACAATTGTAACAATAATAAGCACAGGTGTTCTACAATTAATATCATAAAAAAATATTATTTAATAATAATAGCATTTGTTCTGTTATTAAGTTTTTTAGCTGATAATTTAATATTAAAAATAATACCTTTAATTAAAAATCAAATTTTTGATTACCTTTCACATTTACTTGCAAATTTCAGCTCTATGTTGGTTATTATAGTTATTTTAATATTCTTTCTTTTGCTTAACAAAAAGAAGAGGGAGTGGGTATTTCCATTGGGATTAGGAATTATTTTTTCTTATATAATAACATACATATTAAAGTTTGTAATAGCAAGGCCCAGGCCACTGGAAATATCAATGAACTTTTTATATCACCTTCCGGATTATTCGTTTCCAAGCGCACATGCAGCTGTTGCATTTGCAGCACTTTCAATTCTTAATAAAACATACCCAAAGCTAAAGCTGCTCTGGATTTTATCTGCATCATTTGTTGCATTTAGCAGGATTTATATAGGGGTTCACTATCTAAGTGATGTTGTTGCAGGATCTTTAATTGGTTACTTAACAGGCTTGTTCATAATAAAGCTCAAGGAAAGAAAATGGAAATTAACAGGTTTGAGGTAAGAAGGCAGGCATTCCACATATGCCTTGGACTGGCAATTATTATTCTGCTAGTTAACAATATATTAAATTCATTAATCTTGTTTATTATACTTATTGCTGGAATTCTAATCTCTATTCTCAGCAGGAAATTTAATCTTCCATTGATTTATTCTTTTCTGAAACTATTTGAAAGAAAAGATACACTAAAAACATTTCCAGGAAAAGGGACTATTTCTTTTTTAGTGGGATGTTTGCTTGTTCTTCAGCTTTTTGAAAGGGATATTGCGCTTGCATCAATAATGATACTAACTTTTGGAGATTCAGTTTCACATCTATTTGGCTGGCATTTTGGAAGGAAAAAGCATCCCCTTAACTGCCTTAAATCAATAGAAGGAAATATTGCAGGTGCTATCACTGGATTTCTCGGGGCAATGCTCTTTGTAAGCCCTTTATCTGCTTTCCTTGCATCATTCGGTGCAATGACCGCAGAGGCTGTTGAATTAAGGATGAATAACCAGATAGTTGATGATAACATAATTGTCCCGCTCGTAGCAGGAACTATACTCTATTTAATGAGAATATATCTTTAAACTAATCAACAAGCCATACATTGCTTTCTAAAACAACAACTCTTACTTTCTGGTTAATTTTGAATTTCCTGTTCTTGATATTTTCTGGATTTACAGACTGGAATGTTTCTGGATGCAGTATCTCAATATGTGGAAATACCAGCGAAACTATTGTTTCTTTAACCTCTTCAGCAGCCTTAACTTTGAGATGTTTTGGCATTATTGATGTTTTCTTTCCTGTTTTTATGTTGACAACTGTAAGATGGCGGTCAATATTTCTTACCTTAAATAGCTCATTGTCTATATTTAGAATATCGCCTTTCTTGAATTTTGACTGCCTGAAAAGAACATTTACCCTGTAGATGTCCCTGCTTCTCATCTTATCCCTTGAAAACAATTTTTTACTGGCTTTTGTTTCACCGCCAAACTTGTTCAAGAGTTCTCTGCCAAGCTCATGTATATATCCCCTTTTTGTCAGGTAAATGTCAAATCCGTTTCTGACTTTTAATTGTTTGCTTATAAAAATCCCCCTTTGATTTTGTTTTTTGGCTTCAGCAACAGCATATTCTACTACTTCATCATCAACATTCCTTAATTGCAGTATGCCCTCAAAATAGCCGCTTTTGTGCCTGCTGCATTTCGGGCAAAGGATAAAAATTACCTTTACTGGGAGGACATATTCCTCTTTCACAACTGTTTTTTTGTTAGGATAAGTGCCAAAAACAGTAATTTCTGTTTGAATGTCTACTTTTACATTTGGCCCATCCTTGTATTTTGGGATTACTGGCCTAAGTTTAAATGAACTTATCTTGGCAGCATCATTAAACACTAATCTTTTTTGCACAATATCTTTGACTACATCCTCAAGCTTTCTAAATCCTGTCCATTTCCCATTAGAGAAGTATTTACGGCAAAAGAAGCATATAAGAATCTTCACCGGCTTAAAAGATATCAGTAATGGATTCTTGTTTAGATAGCATTTTTTACAAAAACCATCCAGAAATATTTCTTTTTCCCCGCATTTAGTGCATAATTCCATAACATAATGAAACCAGTAGTTGTATAAATAACTATTTGATTCATCAAAACCGATAGTTTTTTATTTAAATGTCTAAAAACCTCTTTCCTATGAATAAAAAAAACCTAAAACAAACATGGAAGAACTTATGGCACTTTATCTGGGAAGATAATAGCATTTGGAGCTGGATTATAAATATCATACTTGCGTTTATTCTTATAAAGTTCATAGTTTATCCTGGGCTTGGTCTTGCTTTAGGAACATCCTACCCAATAGTTGCAGTTGTTAGTAATAGTATGGAACATAATTATAATTTTGATACATGGTGGCAGAACAGCGAAGAATATTATTCAAGCATTGGAATAGTAAAAAGCTCATTTGAGGAATTTCCATTGAAGAATGGCTTTAACAAAGGAGATATAATGATTCTTTGGAGAGCAAATTCTGACAATCTTAAGATAGGAGACATAATTGTATTTCAAGGTGCCAGAACAAATCCAAAGCCAGATCCAATAATCCACAGGGTGATTATCATAGAAGAAAATGATGGTACTATAACATATCAAACTAAAGGGGATAATTATCTTACTAATAGCCGCCAGATTAATGGATGTTTCCAGGATGGTTGTATTTATGAGTCAGATATCAAGCAAAACCAGGTATTAGGCAAGGCTGTTTTTAAGGTTCCTTACCTTGGCTACATCAAGATATGGTTTGTTGATTTATTAAATTTTTTTATTAAATAGGAGGTAAAAATGTTTTGTCCAAAATGCGGGTCTTTATTATTGCCAAAGAAAATAGATGGGAAAAGAGTTATGGCATGCTCTTCATGCAGTTATGCAAGCAATGATCTTGAAAAAACTAAGATTGTTGAAAAGACTGTAAAAGAAAAGGAAATTGACATCATAGAAGGTGACGATTCTAAAAGTCTTCCTATAATGGAAGCTGAATGCTCTGAGTGCGAAAATAAGAAAGCATACTATTGGCTTGTGCAGACAAGGGCAGGTGATGAGCCAGAGACAAAATTCCTCAAATGCACCAAATGCAATCACATCTGGCGGGATTACAGCTGATGAAAGAAATAAAACAAGGCATAATCAAGATTATTTTGAAACCTAATTCACCGAAGAGCAGGATTGTTAAGTTTAATTCTGAAAAAGAAGCGTACATTATTGATATAAAAGCCCCTGCTCAGGATAACAAGGCAAATATAGAGCTTGTTAAGCTCCTTTCAAGAGAATTAAAGAAAGATGTTAGGATAGTTAAAGGCTTTAAAAACAAAGAAAAATTAATTAAAATTTCTCCAAGAGAATAATCACTTTTTTTCTTTTCTTTCACTAAGAAAAATTATAATTGCCAGAATAATTATCCCAAGCAAAATGTTGTATTTGTAGGAGATTATGAATCCAATGATTTTAGTCCAAAAATTTGAATAGTAAAGAAGAAAGATTATTGAAACACCAACTAAAACAAACACATACTTGATGAATTTATTTTTTTTATCGGTTTTTTTCAGGACTTTTTTTGGCTTTTTCTCTTTTTTCTTTTGTTTTTCTCTTTTTTCAAACCATTCTTCCTTAGACTCATCTTCTGTAAAAAAATCAACAACTGCCTTCCAGAATCCCTTATTATGTTTTTTTTCTTTTTTAGGTTCTTTTTTTTTCTTGATTTTTTCAGGCTTTTCCTCTTCAGATTTCTCTACCTCTTCTGTGAAGAAATCAACTATCCCGTTCCAGGCGCTTTTTAATGCGCTTTCTTCTTTTCCCTGAGATTTTTCTATTTCATCAATCTTTTTTTTGTCTTCTTTTTTTATTTCAGGATGTTTTTTCAAAAAGTTAATTATCCCTTTGAACCTTGAATCAAGCCTGTTTAGACTTTTTCTAAAATAATTATTTTCAACAGAATTTTTTCTTACTAGCTGAATTTCCTGCCTCAAGTCAGAAAGCTGTTTGTTGAAATATGATTCATCAATGAATCTTTTTTCCAGTTCATCAAGCTCTTTTTTTGTATTATTTATGTCCTGCGCTCTTTTCTTGATTCTGGCGTCAAACTTGTTTGCCTGCATATTAAATTCTTCTTTGCTGACAACTGAATCCTTAAACTTTTCAAACTCCTTTTTAACGCCGTTAATCTTTTTAATATCTTCAGCAATAGAATTAACAGCTTCTCTTAGCTTTAATGCCTCTTTTAACTCTTTTTTTAGCTTTTCTCTTTTCTTTATTTCTCTTCTTAAATTATTATATTTTTTACTGAAAGAATCTATTTTATTGTTAAACTCCTGCTTTTCAACATATTCATCCTCAAAATCAATTAGTTTTTTGTTTAGCTCATCAATACGTTCTTCATTTGTTTTGGCTACTTTTTGTATGTCATTTTTTACCTTAGAAAAAGATCTTTTTAGATTGAGACTTATGTTAGAAAACTTTTTTTCTACATCCCCTTTCAGTTCATTAGGCACCATTTCTAATTTTAAAGTGATAACAAATATAAAAACCTTTCGGTAATTGACTATCTCCTTTTTTGTAAAATAATAAAAATGAGATAAAAAATAATGCGGGCTACCCTGTACGCTAAAGCTCAGGGTTTCTACCGCCCGCATTAAAAGTTAAAATAATGCTTCCTGCATTTCCCGCGTCTTCTTCCATTGGTTTCCTTTGCTGTTCTTAATGTAATTGTCTATTGCGTCTGCACTTACATTTCCCACACTTCTGTAAAATACTCCCTTGCTCCACAATCTTGGATATCTCCTTAATGCAGGCATCTCTTCTCTTATGTAATGAGAACTTCCGCCTTTAATTACTGCACATACCTTTAAGATTGATTTCCTTGGCGGGCAAGAAATGAACAGATGCACGTGGTCTGGCATTACTTCATAGGCAAATATACTTATTTTATTGTTCTTGCATGTTTTCTTTATCCCTTCTTCGCATAATTTTTTTGTTGCTTCATACTTAAACACTGGGTACCTTGCTCTTGGAACAAGTATTACATGATACCAATTTTGGCCTTTGCTATGCGAAAGGCTTTTTAACTCAGAGTTTACACTACTCATATTGTTCACCTCATACAGGTTGTCGTAACGGCAGCTTGTATGAGCTCATACTTCTAGCGCCAAATTCGCTACGCAATTGTTTTATTAAAGCACTAAAAGAAAAAGCTTCGCTTTTTATGGCACCTTCGGTGCCTTTTGGCTTCACCCCAAGCTGAAGCATCTCGCTAAAGATGGGGAATCGCCAAAACCGAATTATTTAAATATAATATTCTATATACATATCAATATATGGAGAAAAAACCAAAGAAAGCCCTTTACTGGGCCCCAAGAATACTTGCAAT
>CAYWLA010000001.1:5981-45143 GCA_964458955.1 uncultured Methanosarcinales archaeon | reverse complement strand
ACTTGATTGTGATAACAAAAACGAAACATTTATATAGTAGTTATACTATCTACACTGTATATAAGACAGTTTAGTATATAATATAAAAAATAAAAAGAAGGAGGCAAGAAAATGACTATACAAAATTTGGATGATAAAATTAAAGAAGTAAATAATCTTATAGTAGACTTAGATATAAGAGGAATACAAAATTTGTCAAGCTATATTGGCAATAGAAGGGCTAGTGCTCTTAGTGATGCAGACTGGAATGAGGCTTCAAAACAACTTTTTTTAGGAGTTAATCAAGGATATAGAGAAGCAGGAGAAATTCCAGATGAAGTAGGAAACTGGATTGGTCAATCAGCATTAAATCATTTAGTGCGATATACTAGTCAAGATATACAAAAACTGGCTGGAAAACTTAAAACAGAAGGAACAGCAGGGATAGTAAAAATTGTAAAACCAATTATAGAAGATACAGTTAAGTTTACTATGGATGGAATTCCTCAGAGTATCAACCCATCAGAGATTCAAGGTTATGCAAGCGAGTTTAGTAATTTCTTTGGAAGACGGAATGTTGATCCAGCTAAAGTTCAGACAATAAATGATGTAATGGACTTGTATGGAGCATACACCTTTAAAAAGGGCTCTGACAATACATGGCAAGAGATTGTAAGGAAATACAGGTAATTTTTTATTTTTCTTTAATTTTTTAAATATTTATTTTATTTTCACATTTTATTGTATTCTAACTTAATCCAAATTTAGAAATGTTTATATATAACTAAAGAAGTAATTAACTTAATGAAAGAGAAAAAAGTTGTGATAGTAAGTTTTATTCTTATAATAGTTGGCTTGTTATTTATTATTGGGACAGAGGCAAACATAACAGGGGCTGTAATTGGAGTTCAGAGCAGAGTATTGGATTCAACATCAAATGTTCTTTTTGGATTTTTCTTAGTCTGGATAGCTGGAATCATGCTAATAGGTGGAGTAGAGGAAAAAGTTATTAACATAGAAGAATTGAAAAAAAGGCAGGAACAGATTGGTAAATGGTCCATAGACCATGATTATGAATCAGTTAGAGCATATGTAAATGCAATTGAAGCAACTGGCAAAAAACCAAGAGAACTAAAAGTAAAAGAAAGGCAACAGATTGTAGATAAAATTTATGAAGCAAGAAAAGATGATTACCTTAATTTTTTAGGCATAAAAAATCAAGGTAATTACTTAGGCAAACAAAGCTTAAAAACTATGTATCTTCAAACTGCGAATGTTACTAAAGAGGATGATGAAGGACTTAAAACTCTCACATCAGAAGGGTTAGCAAACTCAAGTAAAAATAGCATAGACAATATAGTTGGAAAGTTGTCAGGATATACCTTTGGTGATCTTAAGGAGAAAGATATTTCAGCACTTGGAAAAGAATTTGGTAAGAAATTGGGCGTTGATAAAGATAAAGTTATAAGTATAAATGATACTAGCAATCTCTACAAAGCATTAATAAGTAAAGAAAATTCAGAATATAATGTAAAGCAAATAACAGACAAATACAAAAAAGAAGCAGCCTAACTAAATATTCAATAATCTTCCATTGATTGTTATTCTGGGATTTCTAAAGACCTGGTCAAGGTGTGTCATTGCAAATATTGAACCACCAAACCAGTTGTTTGAGCCGAGAGCAATGTGGGCTGTTCCAAGTGCTTTCTCGTCTATTATTGTTGATCCGACTATCTTGGCTTTTGGGTTGAGTCCTATGCCAAACTCACAGACTTTTCTTATTCCCCAAGGGTATTTGGAATTTCTTTCTGCCCATAATAGGGTTTCCTCAAGAAGTTTTGCTTCCTCTTTTCCCTGAATGTCAATAAGGTCTCCATTCTTTATGACTAAAGTTATCGGATTTTTTAT
Source organism: uncultured Methanosarcinales archaeon (assembly GCA_964458955.1). Classification (GTDB taxonomy): domain Archaea; phylum Nanobdellota; class Nanobdellia; order Woesearchaeales; family CG1-02-33-12; genus CG1-02-33-12. Next base: position 43,256 of record CAYWLA010000001.1, on the reverse strand, counting down.
TATTGCAGTGCCATGCCTAGTTCTTAAGCTTCCGTCAATAACAACCTTTCCATCAACTGATTTCTTCTTTGGAGGGAAATAGACTTCTCCAGCAGGAAGGTTGCCTCCAGAGCCGGGCTTTGTATAATCGCCGTCTGCAGATTTAATATTTGCAACATCAATTTTCATATGAAGATCTGTTCCAGCTTTTGTCCTTACATGCAAATCTGTCCCTTTTTCAATAAGTACCTTAAGTTTTCTGTGTGCCCTTTGTATTTCCGGGTAGTCTATGTTAATGGTTTTTACTAACTCCTTAAAATCCCTTGTTTCTATATGCCCTAAGCTTGGAGTTGTGACAAATCTCATATCCCTCTTCCTGCAGAAATGCCTGTAGCTTTTGGTTATACCCCTTAAAGAGCCAAGCCTGTTGGATGAAGCAAGAAGTAAAATGCTTCTCTCACCAAGATAATTAATTGCATCAATAATGCTTTTATCTGCAATATCCCCTCTTAATTTTGGTACCTGAAAAAAAATCCTTGGATGCAATCCAAGTTTTTTTGCTGCAAAATAGTAAGAGCCTGCAAGAATAGCTGCTGCACACTTTCTATCATAACCCGTATCACCTATTATTAATATGCTTTCATTCTTCGCTCTTAGGCAGTCTTTGAAAACTCCCCTAATATAAGTAGAATAAGTTTTGCATGTGTCTAACAGGTTCTTTTTTTCAAGCCAATCAATGCAAGCCTTTGAATCCAATTTAACACCTCAAGAATAAATTTAATGTGCTTGTTTTTAAACTTTTTGATTAAGAAGATTTTGTTAAAACCTGAATGAAACATTAATTTTGTAAGAATCTGCCTTAAAGAATTCTTTGCAGAATTCTGCTGTTTTTTTTGGCTCATATGCTTTGCAGCTGAATATGTCTATGTAAGCTGCATTGGTATAGTTTGCAAGATGACCTGAAACAAGGGATGTTTCTATTAACTGAGTAAATGAATATCCCTCGACTTTCTCTTCCTCGCCAAAATTAACTATCTGCGGCTCACCAAACCTTTTCATGTCTATAAGCTTGCAAAGGTTTACTATGAATTCCCTTATTTTTTCCTTGCTTCTTATAGTCTTAGGATTACAGTTTTTGAGGTCAACATTAATGGACATGCCCCATGGATTAAGCCTTTTGTATTCATCAACAATTTCCCTGTCTGATTTTTCATTGGCATTCATTTTAAGTTTTATGTGATATTTTGAGCTTGCTTTTAAATCTTTTGATTTTGAGAATTTTTAGGGGTTATCAAAACTATTCACCCCCTTGAAAACAGATTTTTTGTGCTAAAGTTTCAACAGAAAAAGAATGCAATAAACAAGCGAAACATTTAAATAATTCTGTTCAAAATGCCTGTAACATGAAAGAAATAAAGTTAATAGGAGATGTGGATGAGTTATTCCTAGATATATTCCTGTTAACAACACGTTAGTTCTACTGCATTTTTATAACAAAGCTTAAATACTATTTTGTTGTTTTATGGTTTTATTAAAAAATATTAAATAAAATAAGGATTATGGAGGATATTCAGATGATAAAAATAAAATTCCCAGATAGCTCAGTTAAAGAATATGAAAAAGGAATAAGCGTGATAGAAGTAGCAAAAGATATAGGAGAAAAGCTTGCAGATGATGCAATTGCAGCAAAGCTTAACAATGAATTGGTTGACCTCAGCACAAAAATAAACAAGGACTCAAATCTAAGGATAATAACCTTTAAAGATGATGCTGGTAAAGAGGCTTTCAGGCACTCAAGTGCTCACTTGATGGCCCAGGCAATAAAAAACCTTTACCCTGATGTTAAGTTTGCCATCGGACCTGCAGTTGATGAGGGCTTTTACTATGATATTGATTTAGACAAAAAACTTACACCAGAAGACCTTATAAAAATTGAAAAAGAAATGGATAAAATAGTCAAGGAAAACTTAAGTATTGAGAGGACTAAGCTGACAAAAAAAGAGGCATTAAACCTCTTCAAGGACAATCCATACAAAACAGAGATGATTAATGAACTAGAAGATGAAAAAATAAGCATCTATAAGCAGGGCAATTTCATTGATTTCTGCCGCGGCCCTCATGTTCCTTCAACAGGGAAACTAAAGGCATTCAAACTGACAAAGCTTGCAGGAGCTTACTGGAGAGGAGATGCGAAAAACAAGCAATTGCAGAGAGTTTATGGAATATCTTTCCCGGATAAAAAACAGCTAAATGCATACCTAACCTTATTAGAAGAAGCTGAAAAAAGGGACCACAGGAAGCTTGGAAAAGAGCTTGATTTGTTCAGCGTGCATGATGAAGGCCCAGGATTTCCTTTCTTCCACCCAAAGGGAACATTTGTTTTTAGGGAGCTTCAGAAATTCTGGAGAGAGGAGCATGTAAAGTCTGGCTACAAAGAGGTAATAACCCCAATTATCCTTAACAGAAAATTATGGGAACAGAGCGGCCACTGGGACCACTTCAAGGAAAACATGTATTTCACAAAAATAGATGGTGATGATTATGCAATAAAACCCATGAACTGCCCCGGCGGAATATTGATTTACAAAACAAACATAAGGTCTTACAGAGATCTTCCGTTAAGGATGGGGGAAATGGGAATAGTGCACAGGCATGAGATGTCAGGCGTGCTTGCAGGATTATTTAGAGTCAGATGCTTTACCCAGGATGATGCCCATATTTACATGACAGAAGAGCAGATAAAAGATGAGATAATAGGGGTTATTAATCTTACAGAAAAGTTTTACAACCTGTTTGGATTTGAGTACAATATGGAGTTAAGCACAAAGCCAGACAATGCAATGGGCTCTGATGAAGCATGGGAAAAGGCAATTGCTGGATTAAAAGATGCTTTGGATACTAAAAAAATAAAATATAAGATTAATGAGGGAGACGGGGCATTCTACGGACCAAAAATAGACTTCCATCTAAAGGACTGCCTGGGAAGAACATGGCAGTGCGGAACAATACAGCTTGACTTTGCAATGCCTGAAAAATTCGATTTGACATACGAGGGAAAGGATGGAAAAAAGCACAGGCCAATCATGATACACAGAACTATCTACGGCTCAATAGAGAGGTTTATGGGGATATTGATAGAGCATTATGCAGGAAAGTTTCCTTTATGGCTCTCCCCAACACAAGCAGTAATCCTGAATATAAACGACAGCCATATCCCTTATGCAGAAAAGGTAAAACAGGAACTGGAAAAAAGCAACATAAGAGTTGAAACAGATTTTAGGGCAGAGACAATGCCAAAGAAAGTGAGGGAAGCCCAGCTAAATAAAACTCCATTAATATTGACAGTTGGAGACAAGGAAAAAGAAAACAACACTATTGCTGTAAGAACTCTTGATGGCAAGGTTTACTTTGGCATAAAAACAGAAGATTTAATCAAGAAGGTGCAGGAAATTATAAAGAGTAAATCGTCTGAGATTAAGTTTTAATTTTTCCTTTTTCTTTAAACAAAACAAAAGGTTTATAAATTAGTTCTTACTTTTAAGTTATAAATTTACCTGATGTAAAAATGACTATTGAAGAAAAACCTGGAATCAGTCAAGAAAATAAAAAGTATTACTCAACAATAGAAGAGTTAGTGAACCATATCTCAGAAAATATGGAAGTAATTAATAAGCCAGGTAGAGTTGTTGATAGGAGAGATAGATTGATTAAGATGATGTTTTCTTATATTAAAGAAAAACATCGCTTTAATAAAGAATGGGAGAAGGTCGAAGTATTGGCAGATGGAAATATCCGCATGAACACAACTTATGAACATAAGGAAGTATATATTCAACTTTTAACAAAAGCAATAGAAGATTATGTTAAAATAGTCAAAAGAAATAATGGTGTAATAAAAAATAATTTAAGGGAATTATCTAATGAAAAAAATTCAGTTTTTGATAAATCAGTGGATGAATTTCTTGTTGATTCAAAAGCAGTAGAAGAAAGGGCTAAAGAAGCATTCTATTCTTCAATTAGTAAAAAAATTCAGGGTTATGAAGAATTAAATGTACAACAATCATATATAACTAAGATAAATAATGACCCTCATTTATCAGAACAGGCAATGAATGATAGTGAAAGACACAGAAAAAAAACAACAGTGGAATTTGAAGCATTGGAAAAAACTAAAAAATTTAATGATTCAATTTTTGCATCCTTAAAATACCAAAATAAATTATAATAAGTATTTTTTTCTAAAGTTTTATAAATGAAAACCTGTTTTCAGATGTAAAATGGTATTGGACAAGCTTGGAAGCTCACTAAAGAATACATTAAGCAAGATAGCAAAAGCAATATTTGTTGACGAGAAACTCATTAATGAGCTTGTGAAGGATATACAGCGAGCTTTATTGCAGGCAGATGTTAATGTTCAACTAGTCTTTGATTTAACCAATAAGATAAAAGAGCGGGCCTTAAAAGAGGAAACTCCTGCTGGCCTCACAAAAAAAGAATACCTTGTAAAAGTAGTTTACGAGGAATTAGTAAACTTCGTTGGAAAAGAAGAAGGAAAAATAGAAATAAAAAGCAAGCCAACCAAGATAATGCTTGTTGGCCTGTTTGGCTCTGGAAAAACAACCCAGGCAGGAAAGCTCGCTAAATTCTATACAAAAAGGGGTTATAAGGTTGCATTGGTTGGCCTTGATACCCACAGACCTGCTGCAATGGATCAGATAGAGCAGATAGCTAAAAAAGCAAATGTTCCTGTTTTTATTGACAAAAAAGAAAAAAATCCATTAAACATATTGAAAAAGTTTGAAAAAGAGTTCAGCAAATACAATATAATAATCATAGATACTTCTGGAAGGGATGCATTATCAAAGGATTTAATTGAAGAAATAAAAAAAATAAACATTGCTGTAAAGCCAGAGGAAAATCTTTTGGTAATAAGTGCAGATATTGGCCAAGCAGCCCAAAAACAGGCACAGGCTTTCCATGAATCATGCAAGATAACCGGTGTGATTGTAACAAAGATGGACGGCACTGCTAAGGCAGGAGGAGCTTTAACAGCATGCGCTGCAACAGATACAAAGATAAAATTTATTGGTGTTGGCGAAAAATCAGAGGATTTAGAGGTTTTCAGACCAGAAGGATTTATTTCAAGGCTTTTAGGCATGGGTGACCTTGAAGCATTATTAGAAAAAGCAGAACAGGCAATATCCAAGGAAGATGCAGAGGATTTAGGAAAAAGATTTCTCAAAGGAGATTTTAACTTAATTGATTTATATGAGCAGATGCAGGCAATGAGCAAGATGGGACCTTTGAGCAAGATAACAGAAATGATTCCAGGTTTTTCCCAGTTAAAAATGCCAAAAGAATTGTTAAAAGTTCAGGAAGGAAAGCTGAAAAAATGGCGCTTTATAATGGACTCAATGTCAAGAGAAGAACTTGAAGATCCAGATATTATAAGCATTACAAGGATTGACAGGATTGCAAAGGGTGCAGGAACATCTACAAAAGAGATAAGGGAATTATTAAAGCAGTATAGGCAGAGTAAGAAGATGGCAAAGCTATTCAAGGGCGGAAGTCCAAAGAATATGGAAAGAATGATGAAAAAATTCAGCGGCAAGGGTATGCAAGGTATGAAGTTCAAATAAAGAGATAACTAACTAATTAAAATATTAGTTTATGTAACATTTAAATTCTTGTTATATTTAATCGTATTGAAGTTTTAAAAAGAAAATAAAGAGTTATTCCTGCGGACATATTGAATTTTACTTCGTAAAATCTAGTTTATTGTAGAAAGGAGCACTCTTTTATCAATACATTTATTAAATCCCTCCTCAATTTTATTTCCTATGAAAGACTTCGAACTGATGCTAGCACCGATGGAAGACCACACTGGCCCAGAATTCAGAGAGCTATGCTACAAAAAAGGAGCAGATTCAACATTCACTGAAATGGCAAGAATATCTGGATTAGCCAAGCGCAATAAAAGCACATTAGAAAAAATTAAAATTCCAAAGCCAATTCCAACTTACATTCAACTGATTGGATCAAATGTCACAGATCTAAATAAGTTCCTGCAAAACTTTTTACCGCAAAAAGGATTCTTAGGATTCAATCTAAACTTGGGCTGTTCAAGTCCGAACATGGTTCAAGTAGGATTAGGTTGCGCTTTAATTAAAAGGATAAGTAAAGTTAAAAAAATAGTTCAAACAATAAAGGATTACAGTCATCCTGCATCGATAAAATTAAGATTAGGAATGAACAAATTCGAAAAGCAAAAAAAAGTCTATCTTAACTTGATAAACAAAGTAGATGCAGACTTCTTTATAGTTCATGCAAGAGATGGTAAACAAATCCTCAAAGATCCTGCGGACTTTAGCGTTTACAACGAAATAGTCAAGACAAATAAGATTATTATAGCAAACGGCGACATCAAGACAAAAGAGCAGGTAAAATATCTGAATGCTATTGGAATAAAAGGTGCAATGATAGGTCGAGCTGCATTAAAGAATCCTGATATATTTAATGATTTAAAGTAGAATGGGCTATTTGTAAAAGCATAACTCATTAATGATAATACCTCTTAGATAAATTATAATTGTCAAGTAATTTCTAAAATCTTATCAAACCAGCCCATTTATTATTGCTGAAATCACAAAACCAATCACTAAGCCCAAAATCAGGCCGATTAAAAACTTATCTGTGAAGAGGTTTATTTTGTCTTTTGCCACATGGCCACTTTTAAGCTGCTCAATCCTCTGGCTAACTGCCTCAAATGCTTTTTTCCTGGTTTTGGCTTTCAGTAAATCCTTGCTTAGTTCAACATCTTCAATAATATCTTTAACCCAGTTGCTGAAATCATTTTTTTCTTTTGTCACATGATGCTTAAAGGCATCATCATCCATTATTTCCAATGCTTCAGCAAGCTCCCGCAGATTCTTTATGGATATCCCCATATGAATACTAAATTCATGTTTTGGAACAACATCACTTAAGATTAAGTTTGCATTTTCTGGCAATAAATTATTTTTTGCTATTTTAATCACCTTTTTTTAGTTGAATTTCTTTATTATATGCTTTAAGATAATTATCTGTGTTTTATCTTTATCAGTTGTTTTCAAAAGTTCTTCTGCAAGCTTTTCCTCTTTAAAGACGTTCTTTATCCAATTGCTGAAATCATTTCTTGTCTCATTGACATGATGTTCAAATATTTCATCAGCCATGTTATCAATCTGTTTAGACAAATCCAATACATTCTTCAAAACAGTTCCATCATTAACAAAAAAATAATGGTCTGAATTTGCATCCTTCAATATATCCTTCTTTTCTATTTTTTTCTCTTTAACTCTTTTTTTTGTTTTCATACTAACACCTCTTTTTTTAAAATATTTTTTTCTGAATGCTCTTTTAACCTAAAGTTCACATCATTCAGTATGTTCATAAATGTTATGAATGCATCATAAGGATTATCATAAGGATTAAAGTATTTATGCACATCACCATCATTAAACCACTTTGTGCACATATAATAAAAATGATCGCTTGTCTGGAGCTTTCTCCAGTCATTAATGAGTTTTTTATCCCTTGATTTTTTTATAGCATCTTCAATCTGGTATATCTCATTTATTGCTGACTTCTGCATGTCATTCCCATCCCATGCGCTTGTATCTCTTTCAACATCTGCCCATGAAACAGGGCTGTGAATATCCAGTTCTGCAACTGGATTATATGCTTTTATTGCCTCACTAGGTGTCTTAAAATCATTATCTGGGTGCTTAAGCAATTCCTGGGGCAAATGCCTTAAAAAATTAAATATTCCTGTATCTTCCCACTGATGCTCTCCAAAGGTTTCATAATCCATAAATAAATTAACTAGATTTCCATTTCCATTAACCTTATTAACCCAATTAGTGTATTTATCAACTGTAAGTGGCCATTCCTTCCAGCCTTTATCTGAAAACCTAAATGCAATATCATCAGAAAGCTTGTAATTTTTAAGTAAAAGCTTAATCTTTGATGTTGTTTTCGGGGTGTAAACAAAATTTGGTGATCTCCATCCAAGTATATGGTCTGCTCCCTCTGCAAGTATTCCCTTATAACCCATTGATTCAACAAAATTTGCAAGCTCATTATTATAGACAAGCTCTGTGTTCCTGAAAACAGAGGGACTTTGCTTAAACAAGCTTCTTATTTTTTTATTATGCAAAATAACCTGCTCCTTAAACTCCTGTTTTGAATGCAGGAATGAAAGTGAGTGATAATAAGTCTCATCAAGTATCTCAACCTTTCCAGTATCAGCCAGATCCCTGAATGATTGCAAAACTTCTGGCATAAATTCTTCAAACTGCTCTAGGATAATACCAGAAAATGAATAGCTTATCTTAAATTCTTCATGCTTGTTAAGCAGATCAAGCATTAGTTTGTTGGTTGGGAGATAACATTTTTGTGCAACTTTTTTTAGTATTTCTTCATTTTTCTGCTTATTAGTATAGCTATGATTCTTTCCAATCTCAAATACATTATAGTTCCTAAGCCTATATGGCTGATGAACCTGAAAATAAAAACAAATTGATACCATTTTTAAGCTTTAATGTGCAAGCCAACCTCCGTCAACAAATAATGTAATGCCGGTTATATAATCTGAGTTATCTGAGGCGAGGAATAGGGCTGCATTTGCTATGTCTTCTGGCTTTCCTATCCTGTTTAATGGAATATTTGCAAGCAGTGTTTCTTTTGTTGCTTTATCTTCTAATAAGTCTTTTGTCATAGGTGTCTCTATTACTCCTGGGCCTATTGCATTAACATTTATTTTGTATTGCCCTAGCTCTAAAGCAAGCTCTCTTGTCATATTTATTATTCCTCCTTTTGAAGCACAATAAGCACTAGAATTTGCAAATCCTACCTGGCCTGCAATAGATGCTATATTAATTATCTTGCCTTTGCCCTGTTTTATCATCTCTGGAACAGCAGCTTTTGAACAGAGAAAAACCCCCTTAAGGTTTATATCCAAAACCCTGTCAAACTCCTGCTCTGTAAAATCAGTCAATGATTTTTGCATATATATCCCTGCATTGTTAACAAGTATATCGACCTTGCCAAACTTTTCTGTTGTTAAGTTTATCATATGGCTAACATCTTCAGGATTTGAAACATCTGCCTTAACAGCCAAAGCATTTCCATTAATAGCCTTAATCTCTTCCACTACTTTGTTGCAATCATCCAGGTTTATGTCACTAACAACAACATTTGCTCCTGCTTTTGCCAAGGCAAGTGCTATTGCCTTACCAATTCCTCTCCTTGAGCCTGTTATAATAGCAACCTTGTTTTTTAAATCCATTTTAAACCTCCTTTATGATTTGCTTAATGCTCTTTCATAAACTTCAATACATTTTTTAGCGCTGTCATCCCAGCTGAATTTTTTTATTTCTATCAGACCATGCTCTTTTAAGCAATGATGCAATGCATTATATTTAAGTACTGCGATTATTTTATTAGATATTTCATCTATATCCCAAAAATCAGCCTTAAGGCAGTTTTTTATAACCTCTGAAACACCTGACTGCTTTGATATAAGAACTGGTGTACCGTTTCTCATTGCTTCTAATGGAGTTATTCCAAATGGCTCTGAAACAGAGGGCATAACATACAAATCTGCCATTTTATATGCCCTATCAATATCATCGCCACGCAAAAATCCTGTAAATAAGACATGCTGTGCAATCCCTAATCTTGCTGCCTTTTCTATCATGCCTGCTTCCATATCACCAGAGCCTGCAACAATAAATTTAACATTTTTTTCATTTTCAAGCACTTTTTTAGCAGCATCAAGGAAATAATCAGGTCCTTTTTGCAGTGTTATCCTTCCAAGGAATAAAACTATTTTATCATGGCTTTTTATCTTAAAATCTTCGCTGTCAGGAAAGTTTGTAAATTCAACAGCATTATGAACAACAAATACCTTTTCAGGGCTTATTCCGTAATGCTCTATTATTTTATTTTTTGTAAAGTTAGATACGGCTATAATCAAATCCGCAGCATGCATTCCCATTCTTTCAATATCATAAACAGCCTGGTTTGGGTTATCGCCTGTGCGGTCAAATTCAGTTGCATGAACATGCATAACCAATGGCTTATTTGAAACTTTTTTTGCTTCAATTCCTGCCAAATAAGTCATCCAGTCATGGCAATGTATCAAGTCAAAAGTCTCATTTTCAGCTATTTCTCTTGCCTTCATGGCATATCTATACACCTCTTCAAATAAATTTTGGCCATAAATTCTGCTAAAGTTTTTGTCTGAATTCATACATCTTTTCTTATGCATATTTTCATATCCTCTTGATGATATGTAAGGAACTAATAATGAATCTATGGTTTTGATATTAACAAAACTTGTAGAAAAGGCAATAATCATATCAACAAAATCTGATTTAATTAATCTTGGTGCTGTGGGGATTACAAAGGTTATATTAATGCCTTGCTTGCTTAGTCCTTTTGTAAGTCCATAGCAAGCAGTCCCTAAGCCCCCTGTATTAAATGGAGGAAATTCCCAGCCAAACATCAAAACTTTCATTCAAACCCCTTTTTTGTTTATATATCCCAAACTAACTAAAATAGTTAAAAGTACTTATTATATAAATAACTTGCCGATTACTGCATAATAACATAAACACAGATTTGTTTACAAGTTAACCCTTAAAGAGGTAAAACAAAACATATTTATATAAGTATTATTTAATATATGACATAAAAGGGGTGGTTTAGTATTAACATAGTTGAAATTGACCAGCAAGAGCATGTTATCATAAAAGAACTTATCAAAGACCCAAGGATTTCTGACAACCAGATAAGTAAGAAAACAGATGTTCCTGTAAAAAGTGTAAACAGGAAAAGAAAGCTTCTTGAAAAAAGTGGAATAATAAGCTATCATACAAATGTTGATAATACCTTTACAGGAACAGGAAAATTTGGCGCAAAGCAACAGTACATAATAACATTCAAGTATGGTATTACAAGAAGCATCATATTCGAGATTCTGAAGAATAACCTTCCCTCAAAGATAGAGATGAAGCATATTTCTGAATGTTCAATTGGGGACAAGGATGGCCATGCAATTATCGCAATGACAATAGAGTCAAGGGTTGAATCTGACATAATTGAGGTCTTTAATGCTGAGATTCTGCCAAAATTAAAAAGGCTGCTTGGAGAGGATGCTGTGATAAAAACAGATGTGCTTACATTCAACTCACATTTCATAATTATGCATAATTACATGCCGTTTATTAACATGAGAAATGGAAAGATAAAAGAAGAATGGTCTGATGACCTGGTATTTGTTGATTAAAATGGAAAAAGAAGCAGATTATTTATTTGAGGTTTCATGGGAAATATGCAACAAGGTTGGAGGCATCTACACAGTTGTCAAATCAAAGGCTGCTGAAACAATAAGTTATTACAAAGAAAATTATTTTGCAATAGGGCCTTTTTTTCCAGAAAAAGTGGCTGGTGAATTTCAGGAAAAAGTTCCTTCAGATAAATTAAAACATGTATTTGAAAAACTGCAAAAACAAGGCATAAAATGCCATTACGGCAGCTGGCTTATCAAGGGAGAGCCTAACACAATTCTGGTTGATTTCAGTGAGTTTACATCCAAAAAAGATGAAATAAAAACAAGCTTGTGGCAGAATTTCAAGATAGACTCACTCAATACACAATATTTTGATTTTGATGAGCCTGTTATTTGGTCATATGCTGTTGGAAAGCTTCTTGAGGAAATAAAAAATGCCTTTAATGATAAAAAAATTGTTGCACAATTCCATGAATGGCTGGCCGGGGCTGGCTTGCTTTACCTAAAGCAAAATAATGTCAAGGTTGCAACTGTTTTTACAACACATGCAACAATACTCGGAAGAACAATGTCTTTTGCAAATGAAGAGCTTTATGAAACATTTGATAAGATAAATCCTGAAAAAAAGGCCTATGATTATGGCATTCAGGCAAAATATCTTACAGAAAAGCAAAGTGCATTAAATGCAGATGTATTCACAACTGTAAGCGAGATTACAGGCCTGGAAGCAGAGCACCTTCTTGGGAAAAAACCAGATGTTCTTTTGCCAAATGGCCTTAACCTTAATAAATTCCCAACATTTGAGGAAGCATCCATAAAACATAGATTATACAGGGAAAGAATAAAGGAGTTTTTATTGTATTATTTTTTTCCATATTATTCATTTGACCTTGATGATACTCTTCTTTATTTCTTATGCGGAAGATATGAATTCAGGGCAAAGGGCATTGACATATTTGTAAAAGCATTGGCAAAGCTTAATGAAAAGCTAAAGAAAGATAATTCCAAAAAAACAGTTATTGCTTTTTTCTGGGTTCCGGGAAACATAAGAAGCATAAAAACAGAATTATTAGAAAGCAGGGCATTTTTTGAAGATATAAAAGATTCTGTTAATGATGATATAAATGAGATTAAAAATAATATAATCTATTCCCTGGTTTCAAAAAAAGGCATTACAGAAAAAACAATTTTTAATGAAGATTTTATGCATGAAAATAAAAAAAAGGTTTTGAAGCTTATGAAAAAAGGAAATCCTGCATTATCAACACATGATTTGCATGATGAACAGAATGATCCTATTATAAAATCCCTTAATGAAGCTGGCTTATTAAACAAAAAAGAAGACAGGGTAAAGGTTGTGTTTTATCCAATTTATCTAACAGGAGCAGATAGCCTGCTTGATTTAAGCTATTATGAATGCATGCAGGGCTCACATTTAGGGGTATTTCCATCATATTATGAACCATGGGGTTATACACCTTTAGAAGCAGCTGCACTTGGTGTTTCATCTGTAACAACTGACTTAGCTGGATTTGGCAGATATGTTAATGAAAAATCAGTTCAAAGCAAAAATCCCGGCATATTTGTTTTGAAAAGACTAGGCAAAAAAGATGATGAGGTTGTTAAGGAGCTTACTAATACCTTTTATTATTTCAGCAATTTATCAAAGCAGGACAGAATAAAAAACAAGATGGAAGCGCAAAGATTAGCTTCATTGGCTGATTGGGATGTTTTGATTAATAATTATATTGAAGCACATAATCTTGCTGTAAAGAGGCTTGGTTAAATGGAGCTTAGAAAGGATTATATTTTAGATAGATGGGTTATTATCGCTTCTGAAAGAAAGAAAAGGCCAAAAGAATTTAAAAAAATCAAGGCAAAAAAAGAAGGAATTTGCTATTTCTGCCCTGGCAATGAAAATCTCACCCCAACGGAAACTGGAAGGATTGAAAAAGATGGCAAGTGGATTATAAGGTGGTTTCCAAACAAGTTCCCTGCTGTAAGCCATGAGGGAAGCCCTTCAATAAGAAGTACAAACAAGTATTTCACATATGCTGATGCATTTGGAATACATGAGGTAATAGTTGAAACACCTGACCATAATAAGCAGCTGGCTGATTTATCAGAAGAGCGTATAAAAGAAATTTTAAAGGTATATGCTAACAGGATAACTGAATTAAGTAAAACAGATGGCACAAAATATGTAATTGTCTTCAAGAATGAAGGAATGGAAGCAGGAACCTCATTAATTCATTCGCACACACAGGTTATGACTTATAACAAAGTTCCTGTTCTTGTTGAACAAGAGGTTAATGCAGCCAGAACTTATGGAACATGCCCTTATTGTGAGATAATCAATATTGAGAAAAACAGTTACAGAAGAGTCTTTGAAAATAATAATTTTGTAAGCTTTACACCCTATGCCTCAAGATTCAATTATGAAATCTGGATATTTCCAAAAGAGCACATAAGAAGTATAACAGAAATGGATGAAACTAAACTAAATGATTTAGCTTCTATGCTTAAAAAAGTCCTGCTAAAGCTAAGGAAAATAAATCTTCCATACAATTTTTTCCTGCATTATGCTCCTGATGATAAAGATTTGCACTTTCATATTGAAATATGCCCAAGGCTTGCAACATGGGCTGGTTTTGAGCTGGCAACAAATGCAACAATAAATTCTGTAAGCCCGGAAGATGCTGCAAAATTTTACAGGGGAGAGGAATAAAAAAAGATAAAAAAATATATCTGAATTTAGTTTTTCTGCTCAATAAAATGGTAAAGATAGTTCATTTATTAAATAATCACAAGATAGAAAGCAAATCAGCTAAAGATACCAGGCTTCTGATTACAAACAGGAAGGGAGGATATTTTTGTTTTGCTAACAAGGATAAAAGCAGATATGACGGGCTTTTCTTTTTTGATGACAAAATGTATAAGGTTATTGAAAGCCTACATATAGTTGGTTCTTCCAAGGCAGGCAAGATAACCAATAAATTTTATGAAATCAAAAGGGAATATGACAGTGCAACTGAAACATTTTTTATGCCCCACAATTATGATTCATTAGTTTATGAGATAACCCAGCCAAGTAATATTGAAATAGTCCTTGATGCAAAAAAGAGCTATGATCAAAGGCAGTGGGGCAGATTTTATACTATTTGGCAGGAAGATGATAAAATAATAGTTAAGTTTGTTAAAAAAACAGATTCAAGGGAAGACAGCTCTGATGACAGGGAAGAATATTCTTTATTCTTAGTGCTTAAGTTTGAGGGCATGTTCAAGAAAGTTGAAGAATGGGAAAAAAGAAATTATGAATTTGACAAAAAAAGGAATTCAATGCCTTATGAAAGATATATTTTTTCGGCGCTAACTTTAAAGACAGAAAAGGTTGTCTTCAGTTTCTCAAAAAACAAGGAAAAGGCAAAAAAAGAGGCAGATTATGTTTTTAGGAATATTGAAAGTTTAAGAAAAAAGCAAAAAGATTATTATGATAACTTATTAAAATTAAGAAAGAATATTAAAAATGAAGTTATGATGGCATATTCTTGCACAATAAGCTCTCTTGATTCATTGGTTGTTGATAATAAAGGCATTTTTGCTGGTCTGCCATGGTTTTTCCAGTTTTGGACAAGAGATGAGGCCATCTCATTAAAGGCCTTGATGTTATGCGAGAATTTTAGTTTAGCAAAAAATATTTTGTTTAGGCATCTGAAATCTGTTTTGCATGATGGAAAGCTTCCAACAAAGCTAGGCTCTTTATTAAGAAGCGCTGACTCTGCTGGCTGGGTTTCAAAAAGAGCAGAAAACTTGATTTGTATCTTAAAAAATAAAAAAATTCTTGAAAAGCAATTTACAAAAAATGAAATTGAAGAGATAAAAGGAAGAATTGGGCATTCTCTTGATTTTATGATAAAATATCACACAAGGGAGCATCTTGTCTTGAATAATGCAAAAGAAACATGGATGGATAGCCTGCAGAGAGATGGTTTCAGGATAGAAATTCAGGCAATGCAGCTAAGCATGTATAAGCTGATGTATGAGCTTACAAATAACAAAATCTATCAAGAGCTTGAAGATAGTTTAAAAAAAGAGGTTATGGATAAGTTTTGGAACAAAAAATATCTTGCAGATGGGTTAGATGATTTTACTATAAGGCCAAATGTGTTTATTGCATATTACATGTATCCTGAACTTCTGGCAAAAAAAGAATGGATTACATGCTTTGATAATGCATTAAAAAGCTTGTGGAATAATTGGGGCGGAGTTTCAACAATAGACAAAAATAATTCTTTGTTTAGACAAGAGCATACAGGGGAAATTAATGAAAGCTATCACAATGGTGATTCATGGTTCTGGATAAACAACCTTGCTGCAATTACTTTGTATAGATTGGATAAGAAAAAATACAAAAAATATATTGATAAAATATTACAAGCAAGCACAAAAGAGATTTTGTGGCAGGGAGCAATAGGCCATCATGCAGAATTGTCAAGCTCTAAAGAGCTAAGATCAGAAGGCTGCCTGGCCCAGGCATGGTCTGCTGCAATGTATGTTGAGCTGATAAACGAAATTTACAAATAGCAAATTATTTAAACTAATTTCTCAATTTAAGTGATATGTTAATCGGAATAATATCTGACACACATGACAATGCAAGAAACCTCTTGAAGGCTGTTGATTTATTCAACAAAAAGAAAGTGGGCCTTGTAATCCACTGCGGCGACTGGGTTTCTCCTTTTATGCCTCCATTTACAAAGGGCCTTAAATGCAAGATAATTTCAGTATTTGGCAATAATGAAGGCGACAAGTTCAATTTCCTCACATGGGAAAAAGTAAAAGAAATGGGGATTGAGTTTCATAATATCTGTTTTGAAAAAGAAATAGATGGGAGAAATATTGTGGCTTATCACGGCCAGTCTGACATTCTCTTGAATGGCCTTATTGAATCACAGAAATATGATGCTGTTTTTTCAGGCCATAATCACATGGCCTCAATTGAAAAGAAGGGAAAAACTCTTCATATTAACCCAGGCTCAATAAGCGGCGTATGTGCAACAGAGCTTTCTGATGAAATAACAGTGGCAATCTATGACACAAAAACAAACAATGCTAAGATTGTTTCTCTGTAGTTTAAAGAGTAAGATAATATTTCTCAACAAAAAATCAGATAAATTTATTAACTAACAAAACAATATTTTTCTTATGATACATGATAGGGCTGCTGTAATAATTATTGATAGAGACAGAATATTGCTTCTGCGCAGAATAAAAAAAGGAAAAGAGTATTATGTAATCCCTGGAGGCACAATTGAAGAGGATGAAAATCCAGAGGAAGCAGCAGTAAGGGAAATAAAAGAGGAAACTAACCTTAATGTTGAATTAGGTAAGGTTCTCTGCAAGGTTAATGATTCTTGGCACAATGGAATTTATTTTCTTGCAAAAAAATTCTCTGGAGAGCTAAAGCTTGGCGGTCCCGAATTACAAAGAATAAATAAAAACAATCAGTATCATCCGGAGTGGGTGCATAAAGAGGATTTGCAAAAATTATTATTATATCCTGAGGAAGTTAAGAAAAAAATCATAGAATATTTTTCTACTTTAATTTGAGCATCTAATTATTGAGGTTAATTAAGCAAAATTTACTCAAAAATCCTGCTCCATTCCATTTTTTTTCTTTCTTTCCAATCTTTCTTATGGTAAACATAGCTTATAATCAAGGGAAGTACGCTTGTGGCCTCTGCATAAACCATCTGCTCAAAAATAGTTTCCACTTTTCCCCATGATGATGCCTCTTTTAATGTGGAACTGGAGCATGCCCCATCCCTGACATCAGCCACAGTTATTTGCACAGCATATTTGTGCATAGATACTTTCTTTCCCAATACTTCGGCACAAACCACAGTATCCTGGGCAAAATTCTTTGGAACTCCTCCACCTATCATGAATAATCCTGTTGACTTGGTTTTCATTTTTATTTGGGTAAGTTCAAGAAAATCCTTAACAGAATCTATTGATACATGCTTATCTCTATTTTCCCACTGGTGCAAAACCAATCCAAAACCCGCACTTGAATCTGAAAATGCCGGGCAGAAGATGGGTACATTGTTTTCATATGCTGTTTGAACAAGAGAATCCTTCTTTTTTGAATGAACTGTAAGGTACTTCCCCATCTCTAATATGAATTCCCTTGAGGAATAAGGCCTTTTTTCAAGAGAATCAGCAATATTTTTTATTGTTTTGTCGCAAACCTGCAGTTCTTCTTCATCAATAAAAGTATCATATATCCTGTCTATGTAAAGCTTTCTTAATTGCTTATCCTCTGCATATGGGCTTCCTTTGTAATGCTTAAACCCCAATGCTTCAAAAAAGTCCATATCAACTATAGACGCTCCTGTAGCTACAATTACATCCACCATCTTATTTTTTACCATATCTACATAGACCTGCATGCATCCTGCAGCGCTTGTGCTTCCAGCGAGAGTTAAAATGATTGTACATTCCTTGTTATTAATCATTTTATTTAATATGTCAGCAGCTCTTGCAGTATCCCTGCTTGTAAAAGACATCTCCCTCATAGAGTCTATTATTTTAGTTGAATCAACTGCCTTTATATCAATATGCTTAACAGTTTCTTTCAGGAAATCTTTTTTATTCATTTTTGCATCCTCCAAATTTATAACTTAAAATTTTATATAATAATTTTGAAGCCAAGAAGTCTGGCGCTTTGTTTGCTGGGTTAGGGCATAATTCAACAATATCAAAACCGACCAGCTCTTTTTTATCAATAACCTCTTTCAACAATGCCAATATATCATACCACAATAAACCTCCTGGCTCCGGCGTGCCTGTTGAAGGCATTATGGAGGGATCAAGAACATCTAAATCAATAGTTAAATAAACTTTATCAGATAAAAGTCTAACTACCCCCTTAACCCATTCTTTATTTTTTTGGATATCTTTTGCAAAAAATACTCTTTCTTTGTTCATTACTTTAAACTCGGACGAATCAATGCTCCTAATGCCGACTTGCACTATAGGGCATATTTCTCTTGCCCTCGCCATTACGCAGGCATGGCTGTATTTGGAGCCATTGTAGCTGTCTCTCAGGTCAGAATGGGCATCCAACTGCAATACACAAAGATTATTATAATTTTCAACATGTGCTTTTATTGAGCCTATACTTATAGAGTGTTCTCCGCCCAAAACAACTGCAAATTTTCCTTTTTTGATATAATTATTGACCTTGTTTTTAACAGAATTCATCATTTTTTCAGAAGAAGCAGACTCGACTACCGGGCTCGCAGTGTAAATTCCAGACTTATAAATTTCTGAGTCTGTCTCTATGTCGTAGAGCTCCATATTTGCAGATGCCTCTAGAATTGCAGACGGGCCATTATCAGCTCCCTTAATCCATGTGCTGGTTTTATCATAAGGCACAGGAATTACTACTATTTTTGAATTGCTCTCATTACAGTATTCATCAGGGAGCCCGCAATAGTTTTTTTTTCCTTTCATCTTAATCATGTAAATAAGGGTAAATATAATTTATGAAGCATAAAGCAACTATTGCCGTCCCAAATTCTTTTTTCGGAGAGATACTGTTTAGGATTATCTTGGTGTCCTTTAAGGAATATTTTTTAGAATATCCGTTTGTGTATAACTCATTTAGGCTTTTTTTCAGTTGTTTTTCTGCCATCTTTTCGGAAAGGGAGCCGTTGTACTCACATACCAGCCCGCCATATTTTTCATTTGATTTTCTGTCATAAAGCCATCCAAAAATTATGCCTACTATGCATGATTCCTTTTTTCTGCAATTTGCAACAGCCATGATTGTTTCCATGACTGAACCATGAACTAATTTTTTTGGCCTTTTGACTTCTCTCGAGATTGCAGGAAGGATTGATGAATAAGTAATTATATTACACATTTCAATATCAGCCTGCTTAAGGGCCAGATGGTATGAACCTGCATGGATAGTTATGTCACTTTCTCCCTTACCTATTGTAATAAAAAAGTCTTTTGGTATCCTATTCCCTACAAGAAGGTTTTTGTTTTTTATATGGTGGTTACTATTGCATTTCATTTTGACTCCATTATTTTATCAAAATTGAAGTAGCTCAAACTAGAAAGATCAGAATACAAGGTCAAATAATACAAAAGTCCAAGCCAGATATTTTTTTGCATTTGTTAATTACAATAAACATCCTCCCCTTATTACTAACTTAAATTTGAAAATAGTTTGATAGGTAGTATTTAAAGATTATTATTTTTTAAGTATTATAAAAAATATAGCAGTGCTACGAAAGTTATAGCAACTTTTTTATATAAATCTGTTTTATTAAGGCAAATGAGAATAATTGCTGACTTGCACATTCATTCTAAATATAGCAGGGCCACTTCCAAACAATTAAATATTCAAAATCTTGAAAAATATGCGAGGCTTAAGGGCCCCACTCTTCTAGGCACAGGCGACTTTACTCATCCTTTATGGATTAAAGAGCTTAAATCAGAGCTTACAGAAGATGGAACAGGAATTTTAAAGACAAAAACAGGCTTTAATTTTATTCTTCAGACAGAAATCTCTTTAATGTACACTCAGGATGAAAAGTCAAGAAAAATCCATAATATTGTTCTTGCAAAGAATTTTGATATTGTCTCACAGATAACAGAACAGCTAAAGAAATTAGGCCGTGTTGATTACGACGGCAGGCCAATCTTTGGAATAAACTGCCCTGAGTTTGTTGAGATGATGAAAGAGATTGACAAGGATATAGAAATAATTCCTGCGCATGTCTGGACTCCCTGGTTTGGATTGTTTGGCTCAAAATCAGGCTTTGACAGTGTGCAAGAATGTTTTAAAGACCAGACAAAACATATTCATGCTTTAGAAACAGGGCTTAGCTCAGACCCTGCAATGAACTGGAGATTAAGCTCTTTAGATAAATATACATTAATAAGCAATTCTGATTTGCATTCTTTCTGGCCCTGGCGCATTGGCCGAGAGTGCAATATCTTTGATTTAAAAGAATTAACTTATGATTCATTGTTAAACGCAATAAAAACAAAACGAGGCTTAGTTGAGACAATAGAGGTTGACCCAAGTTATGGAAAATATCACTTTGATGGACATAGAAACTGCAATGTGTGTATGAGCCCAAATGAATCATTAAAACACAAGGATGTTTGCCCTGTTTGCAAAAGAAAATTAACAATAGGGGTATTGCACAGAGTTGAGGAACTTGCTGACAGACCTGCTGGCTTTAGGCCGAAAGATGCTGTTCCATTCAGATCATTGATTCCATTGTCAGAAATTTTATCAAAGCTGCTGGATTCAGGAATTGCAACACAAAAGACATGGAAAGCATACTATGATTTAGTTAATGAGTCAAGGTCGGAAATGGATGTTCTGCTTGATTTATCATTTAATGAATTAAAAAAGATAGCCAATGAAAAGACTGCAGAGGCAATAATTAATATCCGCAATGGAAAAATAAAAATCCAGCCAGGCTTTGATGGCGAGTATGGTTATCCTTTATTTTCTGAGAAAAATGTAAAAGAAGAGGTTTTAGAGGTTAAACAAGCTAATAAATATAAGCAAAAAGGATTAAATGAATTTATATAAAATTATTTTAAGAAACCTTAAATTTAAAAAAAGTTAAAAAAATAAAAAAATTTATTCTGCTGTTACAGTACCCTTGAATCCAAATATTGCATCCATAACTTGGTATGTTCCTGCTTCCTCAAACTTATACTCAAAGGTATCTCTTTCCTCTAGTCTTGGGCTTCTTTCTCCGCCAACTATCATAATAATATGTATTCTGTCATCCATGTTTTTCCATGTAACAACTGTACCAACACTTACTGTTAGCTCTTCAGGATCAAATCCTGCTCTGAGAATTTGTACATCTGCTACTCCACCAACAACTTCAGGTTCTACTGGTAGTGCTTCTGGTGGCATTTCAGGTTCTACTGGTGGTGGTGTTACATCTGGAGTAACAATTTCGTCTGGTTGCTCTTGAACTTCTGCAGCACATCCGCTTAACATAAGCACAACTAATACTGCTAAAATGTATTTTATTTCCATTTTTTCACCTCAAAATCACTTTTTATAATTTTAGTTTCTTATCTTTTAAATATCTTTTGGTAAATTTTTGCTAAAATTACATAACTTGCTTATAATGCATTTGTCACATTTTGGGCTTATTGGATTACAAATTGCTTGCCCATGCTTTACAAACAATTCATTAACCTTGATCCAATATTTTTTTGGAATTTGTTTTGTCAGTTCATGCTCAGTTTGCTCTGGCGTTTTTGTTTTTACAATTCCAAGCCTGTTTGATATTCTATGGACGTGAGTATCCACAGGTATTGCCGGCTTTCTGAATGCATAGACAAGAACACAGTTTGCTGTCTTTCTTCCAACTCCTGGAAGCTTCAAAAGTTTATCTATTTCATGAGGAACTTTGCCATTATAGTTATTTAATAAAATTCTGCTAACCTCTTTTATTCTCCTTGCCTTAACATTATAAAAGCCTGATTGTTTTATCAATTTTTTTACTTCAGAAATATCTGCATTTACAAGCTTTTTGGCTGTATCAAACCTTGAAAAAAGTTTTTTTGATGCAATTAGTGTATTCTCATCCCTTGTGCGCTGGCTTAATATAACTGAAATAAGCACCTTGAATGGTTTTTCTCTTGAATAAAAAGTTAAATTATAATCTTTTTCTAACAATTTAACTATTCTGGTTATATCATCTGGCATTTAATCATAGAATAAGCAGGAACTATTTAAATTTTTATAAAAAAATAAAAACTGCCTAGAAAAAGGTTAGGCAGGTAAAAGAATAATCTTATCTTCTCTTTTTCTTCTTTACTACTTTTCTCTTTACTGCTTTTTTCTTTACTACCTTTTTCTTAGCCTTTTTCTTTGCTGCCATTATTGTTTCACCTCTGGATTTTTTGTGTGTTTGAACAACACTAATATTATTTTTTATTTTTATTGTTTAAATAGTTTTCGTTTTTTTTTAATAAAAACTATTTCTCGTCGATAATTTTTTGTTTTTAAAAATTAAAAAATAATTTTTTTGATAAGAAATCAAAACAAATTATAAAAATCAAATAAAAATTATTATTAAAATAAATAAAAAAGTTAATTTTATCGTCGCTGTTAAAAAAATTTAAATGCTTGTTTAAAAATACCTGATGATAAAAAGTTTAAAAAGAGATTTTTCAGAAAAAAATAAAATATTAAAATTATTTAATTATTTTTCATAAAAAATTTAAATGATTTGTTTAACTAAAAATTTTTAATAAAAAAATTAGGTTTTATTTTTTAAACTTGTTAGATCAAATTATAAAAAACAGTTAGTTCTAAAAAATAGTTACAAAGGTTTTATAAAGAATTAAAATAAAATACATAAAAAGCTAGAAAATCTAGCTATAAAGAGGTGAAAACAATGCAGAAAAAAATAGGAGAGATTTCATTTGTTCTTGGAGTTGTTCTTGCAGTGATTCTAGGATTAATAGGCGGTTATTTGGGAACATTGGAACCATGGCTAATATCTCTCTTGGTAGTGTTGGGATTGATAGTAGGTTTTGTAAATATAGGTGGAAAGGAAACAAAAGAGTTTGTGTGGACAGCAGTAGCATTAGTATTAGTAGCATATATTGGTGGAGCATCAGGCACATTAACAACTGTATTGTACATTGGTGAATATCTAAGTGGAGTGTTTAATGCTATAATGGCATTTGTTGTGCCAGCAACAGTTGTAGTTGCTCTTAAACAGATATATGCATTTGCACAGATGAAATAAGTAATTTATTTTTTTATTTTTTATTTATTTTTTTATGATTTCTTAAGTTTAATATATTTTCTCAGAAAGATATATAAACATAAAGCTTTATTTAATGGGTAGAATGTATGATATTATTACAGTAGGATCTGCAACTGTTGATGTTTTTGCAAATACAGAGTCTAAGCTTATAAAAATAAAAACATCAAATTCTGAAGAAGAATTAATTGCTTATCCTTCTGGCTCTAAGATTCTGATTAAAGAATTAAGGTTCACAACAGGGGGTGGCGGAACAAATACTGCTGTTTCTTTGGCAAGGCTGGGCCATAAAGTAGGTTATTTAGGAAGTTTAGGAAATGATGAGAATGGAAGAAAAATCCTTGATTTATTAAAAAAAGAAAAAATAGATTTCATTGGCAAATTAATTAATGATACTACAGGTTATTCCATAATTCTTGATTCAATAGAGCATGACAGGACTATCTTAACATACAAAGGTGCAAATAACAAATTAAAATTTTCTGATATAAACTTAAAAAAAGTGAAAACAAAATGGTTTTATTTTTCCTCAATGGTTTCTGAGTCATTCAAAACATTAGAAAAATTGGCAGAATTTGCTGAAAAAAACAAGATTAAGATAGCCTTTAATCCAAGCACTTATCTGGCAAAAAAAGGCAGAGATTATTTAAAAAATATCCTAACTAGAACAGATATACTAATATTAAATAGTGAGGAAGCTTCATTATTAGCAGGAAAAAATAATGTTAAAGTCATGTTAAAGGCTCTCTATAAGCTTGGACCAGAAATAATAGTAATTACTGACGGAAAAAAAGCAATTAATGCTTATGACGGGAAAAATATTTATGTTCTGATTCCAAGTAAGGTAAGGGTTGTTGAGAGCACAGGTGCAGGAGATGCATTTGCCTCATCATTCTTGTCAGGAATAATAAAGAAGAATGATGTTGAGTTTGCATTGAGGTTGGGTTTGGTAAACTCAGAATCAGTTATTATGCATCCTGGGGCAAAAAACAGGTTGCTTAAATATAATGAAATATTAAAAGTTATAAATAAAAGGCCTGCTAAAATAAAAAAGTTTAAAAGATAAAATGTGTTTTAGAAAAAAATGAAGATTGTTGGCATAAGTGGTTCTCCGACTAAAAATGGAAATAATGAGAGAATAATAGATTATGTGCTTGATATTGCCAAACAAAAAGGTTTTATTACGTTAAGAATATTTCTCTCAGAATACAAGATAGCTGGATGCAAGGATTGTGGTTTGTGCAAGGATAAAAAAGAATGCAGCATAAAGGATGATATGAAAAAACTATTGCCCTTATTGGAGGATGCTGATGCGATTGTTGTAGCTAGCCCTGTTTATTTTGGATCTGTCAGCTCGCAGTTGAAAGCATTCTTTGACAGAACCCTGGTTTTAAGAAGAGCTGGCAGTTTATTAAAGAATAAAGTTGGGGCTGCTGTTGCTGTTGGTGGGTCAAGAAATGGTGGTCAGGAAAAAACCATTGAAGCAATGCATGCCTGGATGAATATACATGGAATGATTATTGTTGGGGATGGCAGCCACTTTGGCGGGATTGTGCAAGAGCCGTTTGAAGAGGATAATATTGGAATAAGAACTGTAAAAGACACAATTTATAAAGTGTGTGATGTCCTTGATATGATAAAATAAGAAAAAGAGGTGGATTTTTTGACAAAATTGCAGATGCAGAAGATAATGCATAATGAAAGGTCTTTGCTTCTTGCATATGACCAGGGCCTTGAGCATGGGCCAACAGATTTTAACCTCAATAATGTTAATCCAGATTATGTTCTTAAAATAGCAGAAAAAGGGAAATACAATGCTATTATACTGCATCATGGGATTGCTGAGAAATATTATGACAAGCATAATGCAATTGTTCCATTAATTGTAAAGCTTAATGGCAAGACCAATCTTGTTAAGAGTGACCCAATCTCAAGCCAGGTTTGCTCAATTGGCCGTGCTGTAAAGCTTGGAGCAGATGCTGTTGGCTATACAATATATCCTGGCTCTGAGTTTGAGCATAAGATGTTTAAGGATTTTGGCAAGCTTATTGAGACAGCACATACCTATGGAATTCCTGTTATTGCCTGGATTTATCCTCGTGGAAAGTTTGTTCAGGATGATCTTTCAACTGAAACAATTGCATATGCTGCACGCATAGGACTTGAGCTTGGCGCTGATTTTGTAAAAATAAATTACAATAATGATTTTGAGGGCTTTAAATGGGTTGTAAAGGCAGCTGGAAAAGCAAAAGTGCTGGTTGTTGGCGGCAAAAAGTTATCTGACAAAGAAGTATTGCAAAGAACTTATGATGCAATGAAAGCAGGGGCTTCAGGCCTTGCAATTGGAAGAAATGTCTGGCAACACAAAAAACCTTTGGAGATGACAAAGGCATTAAAGAAAATTATCTTTGACAACAAAAGTGTTAATGAAGCATTGAAAATTTTAAAATCATAAAAATTCACAATGAATTTTTAGGATGCCAGAAATGCTCATTCTCATACTAAAGTAAGAGGTTTTCGCAAGCATTTCTGTGCATAATTTTTCAATAACCATACTTTCCTTTTAAGAGCACAAACATAAAATTACCCAGTGATTCTGTTTTCAGCTCTTTACCTTTTTTTATGCCTTTTATCATGTTTTGGCCAAGAAGATAAGAAACAGGTGCAACTATTATTCCATTCTGCTTTAGCTGCTCTATTAAAGGAGGAGGTATTTTTGGGCATGCAGCAGTAACAATTATCTTGTCATAAGGCGCTTGTTTTTCATAGCCCTGAGAGCCGTCATAGTTTATTACTTCTATATTTTTTATTCCAATGTTTTTTATGTTGTTAGCTGCAAACTCTGCAAGCTCTGGAATGATTTCTGTTGTATAAACAAATTTTACCATCTTGGATATTATTGCAGCACAATAGCCAGAGCCAGCACCAACCTCTAAAACATTATCTGTTTTTTTTAAATCAAGTGCATTGATCATAATCATAACAGTTGTTGGCTGTGATATTGTCTGGCCCTTTAAAATAGGAAGCGGATAGTCACCATAGGCCTCATTTAATGATTCACCTAAGATAAATTCCTCTCTTGGAATTGATTTAAATGCTTTTATCAGTCTTTTATCTGTGATTATTTTGTTATCAGTCCAATATCTTACTAGTTCTTCCTTTCCCATATTAAATTCTTAATGCTTCTTAAATATAAATAGTTTTTTAATAATTTAAACAGAAAGATTTATATAAATCCTTGATTAAGTTTTTAACAACAGAATATTAAAATAGAGGTGTTAATTATGAAAATAATATCATGGTTTAAGGAAATATCAAAGGATGATATTCCTATTGTTGGCGGCAAAGGGGCTAATCTTGGAGAGATGTATAATCTTGGTATGTCTGTTCCGCCAGGGTTTATGGTAAATGCAGATGCATATAAGGAATTTATAGAAGTAACTAATATAAAAGAAAAAATAACAAAAATTCTTTCAGGGCTTAATGTTGAAAACAATGAAGAACTGCAGAACAAGGCGAATGAAGTGCAGAAACTAATCATAGCAACAGAGATTCCTGATGACATTAAAGAAGAGATTATAGATGCCTATGAAAGCATGGGCATAACTGATAAACCGGCAAATGCTGCTGAGTTAGTAAATAAAGGAAAAGATGAGTTTGTTGCAGTTAGAAGCAGTGCAACTGCTGAAGACCTTCCAGAAGCCTCTTTTGCAGGACAGCAGGCAACATTTCTCAACATAAAGGGAAGTGGGGATGTTGTCAAGGCAGTGAGGGCATGCTGGGCATCACTGTTTACTGCAAGGGCAATCTATTATAGAGTAAAAAATAATTTTAATCATATGCAGGTATTGATAGCTGTTGTTGTGCAGAAAATGGTTAATTCACAGAAAGCAGGAATAACTTTTTCTATAAACCCATCAACAAATAATGAAAGTGAGATTATAGTAGAAGCATGCTTTGGCCTTGGAGAGGCAATTGTATCTGGCTCTGTAAATCCTGATTCCTACATTGTTGATAAAAATTCTATGAAAATAAAAAGCAAGGACATAAAAGAGCAGGAATGGGCATATGTCAGGGATGAAACAGGAAAAACAGTTAAAAAAACAATAGTTGAGGATAAAAGAGGGGCTCAGATATTAAAAGACGAAGAAATATTGGGCCTGGCAGAGATTGCAAAAAAATTAGAAGGGCATTATAACAAGCCACAGGATATTGAATGGGCTATTGAAGGAGGAAAGATATATGTCGTGCAGACAAGGCCAATAACAACAATAAAAAAAATTAGAGAAGAAATAAAAATAGAAGAGCAAAAACCAACTGAGGAGGAAACTGAAAAAACACCTGCTGAAGAAGGCTCTGATATTTCTAATGTTAATGTTTTGGTCACAGGAAACACAGCCAGCCCTGGTTTTGCTTTTGGTATTGTGAAGATTGCAAACGAGCCGCATGAGTTTTCAAAAGTCCAGAAAGGAGATGTTCTTGTAACAAAGATGACAAATCCAGACATGGTGCCAGTAATGAAAAGGGCATCAGCCATTGTAACTGATATGGGTGGAACAACCTGCCATGCAGCAATTGTAAGCCGTGAGATGGGAATCCCATGCATTGTTGGAACAGGCAACGCAACTTCTGTTTTAAAAGAAAACACAATGATTACTGTTGATGCAACACATGGCAAAGTCTATGAAGGAAAGATAGCAATAAAAAAGCCAAAGCAGGCAGAAGAAACAAAAAGAGGGTATAGTGAATTAATCACAGCAACGCAAATCAAGGTGATAATGGACTTTCCAGAATATGCTGAAAAAACAGCTGCAACAGGAGCAGATGGGGTTGGTTTGTTAAGGGCAGAGCACATGATTCTTGGCTCTAAAGTTCATCCAGCTTATTTAGTAAAGCAGGGCAGAAAGCAAGAGCTTATTGATATACTGGTTAAGGGGATATCAACTGTTGCAAGGGCATTTGACGGAAAGTCAGTATGGTATAGAACACTTGATGCTCCAACAGATGAATTCAAAAGTCTTGAAGGCGGAGAGGATGAGCCTGAAGAGGAAAACCCAATGCTCGGATGGAGAGGCATAAGGCGTTCTTTGGACCAGCCTGGATTTTTAAGAGCAGAATTTGAGGCAATAAAAAAAGTCCATGAAATGGGGCTAAAAAATGTTGGAGTCATGATTCCGCTTGTCACAAGGGTTGATGAAGTTAAAAAAGCAAAAGAGATTTTGGACGATGTTTTTGATGATGAATATGTTGAATTTGGAGTAATGATAGAGACCCCTGCTGCTGTATGGATAATAGAGGATATCTGCAAACTTGGGATTGATTTTATAAGCTTTGGAACAAATGACCTAACACAATACACTCTGGCAATTGATAGGAACAATGCTTTGGTGCAAAAGCATTATGATGAGCTGCATCCAGCAGTTCTTTCAGAGATTGCAAGAGTAATAAAAGTATGCAAGAAATATCACGTGCAGACTTCAATATGCGGCCAGGCAGGCTCAACGCCAAAGATGGCTGCATTTTTGGTAAGGCAGGGTATTGACAGCATAAGCGCAAACCCAGACGCTGTCCAGCAGATAAGGCATACAGTTGCAATAACAGAAAAAAGACTTTTATTGGATGCAGAGAGAAGGAATTTAAGACCGCAGTAGTAAAATCAAACCTTTACATTCAATTTTTTTAATTCTTTAATTAAATTTTCATAAGAAGTATAATATATTCCATGAATACCTAGCTTTGATGCAGCGTCAGAATATTCTTTTATGTCATCTATGTAAATGCACTCATCTGGCTTAATATTTAATTTTTTTAGTGCATCAAGATATATTCTTTTATCTGGTTTTGCGAGTCCAAGTTCAAAAGATAATGTAACAGAATCAAACAAAGAAAATTCTCTTAATTTTTTGATTATATAATCAAAATCAACCTTCGTTGTGTTTGAGAGTAATGCAACTTTATAATCTTTCTTTAATTTTTTAATTAAGACTGTAGTAGATGAAATTTTCTCAAAAAGTCTGTCTGTGTATTCTTTAAAAAATTCTTTTCTGGTTATTGAAAGGTTGCATTGTTCCTTTATAATTCTAAAAAAGTCTATTTCTGATATTTCTCCTAATTCAAATTTATCCTGCAATCCGGACGAAAAAATAAAATTATCAATGTATTCATAACTTTTATTAGATTTTTTGACAATTTTGTCCAAGAAGATATAATTGTCCCATTTGTGGATTACATTTCCATAATCAAAGATGATTGCTTTTATCATAAACAAAGAAGATTAACAGGTTACATAAAAAGCTTTTGGAAAATTAATTTTCAATATAGAAAAATATTTAAAAAAACAAGTTTGTAATTTGCTTATGAACCGCGGAAGACCAGTCCAGAGCAAGATAAGGCAGAATATTATTGAGATACTCTATTTTTTGAAGAGTGCCTATGGGTATGATATATACAAAAAGTACATTGATATTTTTCCTGCTGTGACAATGAGGTCAATTT
Organism: uncultured Methanosarcinales archaeon; assembly: GCA_964458955.1. Taxonomy (GTDB): domain Archaea; phylum Nanobdellota; class Nanobdellia; order Woesearchaeales; family CG1-02-33-12; genus CG1-02-33-12. The sequence continues at coordinate 13,613 of CAYWLA010000001.1, read as the reverse complement.
ACTATCATCTTAAGAAAGGCCTTGCTTTAAAGGAATTCAAGATAAGCAAAATCAAAAGTGAAAAAGGCAACTATTCATGGGGGCCAGAGGCTGAAAAGATTTATTACAAGCTTGATATAAATGCAAGACCACAGATAGACAAAAGGGTTAAAAAATATTTTGAAAAAAGAAACTCTAAAAAAATCCGATAATAAACCTAATAAGGTTTTGAATAAAAGGCCATAAAACATTAATCAAAACAAGCCCTAGGAAAATAAAACTGATTACTTTCCAAATCTTGTCGCCATTTTTTTTCTTAAAGAATTTGTGCATTGCTAACTGAAGCATTCTTCCGCCGTCTATTGGGCCTAATGGAACTAAGTTAAACAATCCAATACCTAAGTTTAGAACATAAATCCAGTAAAACAATCCAACAAACCAGACAAAAATATTAGGAAGAGTTTTCCCGTATTTTTGCAATACATTTTCTTTTATTTCCTGATTCTGGGTTAAATAAATTCCAAGATAAGCCACACTTTCATTATCAGGGCTTTCAGTCAGAACAATATTATAATCTGTCACATTTGTTGTAATAACAACAGATTCACCAGGAGTTTTATTCTGCATTATCTCTGTGAAATTCTCCACAGTGGTAATCGGCATATTGTCTATGCCAATTATCAGCTCATTTTCTGTCATACCTGCTGCTTCTGCAGGAAAGGTTTCATTGCTAGGAGTAAAACCAGTTACTAAAACACCATTATAATTAAAGACAGCATTAGATACAGGAACCATAACAAGCCCCATTATAGCCAAAACAACAAGAGCAAATAGAATATTAGAAAATGGCCCTGCTGCAAAAACTGACAATTGCTGTATCTTTGGCCTTTTTCTTAGCTCTTTCTCATCTGGCTCAACAAATGCAGCTGGAATTACAGGAACTATAATATTAAGAAATGCAAGCCCGCTTGAATTTATTTTAATATTATATAATCTTGCTATAACACCATGCGAGAACTCATGGACGATTACAAGAAGGAAAATAGATATAATCCAATAAAAGAAAGGGACATAAAAAGTCCCCGCAGCCTTAAATGGGAGCACCATCATCACACCTGAAACTACTGCAGGCTTTGTAATTAGATTGTAAAAGTTAATCACTAGCATAGCAGCCATTGCAACCATGCCTAAGAATCCGGCTGCAACCCCTACATATGCCAGATATTTTAACAATTTTGGATGTTTTTTGGCCATCCTATCCATTAAATCTAATCCAATCTTAGTCTTGTACATAGCAAAATAAAGGAATGGATAGAATATCTTCTGAATAATTATTTTCTTTCTGTTAACATAAAGAAACAGTAACATACAGCCTATAAATATAAAAGCGCATATAGTCTGAATATCCATCTTATTTCTTTCTAAGGGGCCTTAATGCCTTGCTATTACACTTTCTGCATTTAATCTTTCCTTGTAGAACTTTCATTATATTAGCCCTTATTTTTGTCTTGCAGTTCTTGCATACAAATATGTTGTGCATTATTCTTGCTTCTGCTTCTGGAAATTTTACCATTTTACACCTATTCTGATTTAACCTGTTTCATAATCTTGATGTTTGTAATCAACCAATAAAGTACATTAGATCCAGGAACACAATCTGCCTTCAGCTCTTCTGGTATTTCCAGATCAAAAGTTTCATATGTTTCTGCATCCATTACATTAGCCACATCCCCATGCACTGATAGGACCTGTGCAGTTTTTTTGTCAATTACAGGTGTCTGCAGCATGTCATGCCCAGGCATTACTGTTTCCCTTTTCTTGCCGTCAATAATCCCAATTGCAGTTAGTCTTACCTTTGCATGGCCGTGCTTCCCTGGCCTTGATATTTGTATGCTTGTTACCCTGCATGGAATTTCATCAAGTATTATATACCTTCCCTCTTGAACAGAGGTTGCTGCAATAAGTTTTGTTGCCATGATATTTTTACCCCATTATAATAAAGGGAAAACCAGCTATATTTATAGTTTTTGATTTTCATTAGCTGAAATGCCTACTTATGATGGAAATATATTCTACAGTTAATCTTATTCTTTTTACAAAATTCTTTTATGTTCCTTTCTTCAATATCCCAATAATTGCTATTTTTTGAATATATATCTTTGTATTTCTCTATAAGTTCAGGTTTGTTCTTTTTTAGGAATCTATAAACCTCTCTTTTTATAGATGGATAAAGATTTAGGTTTTCAAACCAATATTCACCTACAAAAGATTTAGTTTTGTTGATTATTTTTTTCCAATCTGTTATTTCTGGAAAAATTGGTGAGATAAAAAGGGCTGTTGGAATTTTGTTTTTATGAACTTCTTTCAGCGCGTTTATTCTTTTATTTGGTGACGATGACAAAGGTTCTAATTCCTTCCTTATTTTATTGTCTAAAATTGATAAAGAAAGAGCAACAATACAATCCTTGAATTTCTTAAACAAATCAATATCCCTAACTACTAAATCAGACTTGGTCATCAAACCTAAATGTGGTTGAAGTGGTATAAGTCTTTCAAGAATTTTTCTTGTGAGTCTATATTTTCTCTCAATTGACTGGTAAGGGTCTGTAACAGAACTAATTGTTATGGACTTACATTTGTATTTATTTGTGTTTCTTGGGATTAAATCAGGAGCATTGATCTTTACATCAACAAATGAGCCCCAAGGTTCTGTATGGCCTGTAAATCTTTTCATAAATCTTGCATAGCAATATTTACAACCGTGCTGGCATCCAATATATGGGTTTATTACAAAATCTGAATCTGGTAAGCCGGATTTAGTTATGATTGATTTTGCTTTGATTTCTTTAATTTTCATCGTAATTATGATTTTTAGCTAAAATACCTTAAAAACCCTTTGTATTTTGACTTTCTAATCAGGAGCTTTATTTTCTTCTCCATCTCTTTATGGCCTTTAAACTCCTTTTCTTTTTCCCTAAACTCCCTTGTATGGTGATAGCTTCTGTTATCTTTGTTATTGAATTTTATCTTTTTATGCAACATCTCATGATAAATAATATAATCAAGAAGCTCTGGCTCTGCATCTAAAAATATCTTGCTTATGCTTATTGTGTCTGTATGATAATCATAAGAGCCAAGCTTTCTTTTTGAGTTGCTCCCCCACTCAAGGTTAGATATTTCAATAAGGTTGTAGAAATATTCTTTATTCACCCTGTTGAAAGAGCTTTCAAGTGTTGGATCTGAATTTTGCTTTGGAATTGATATATGAAGATTCCTTATAAAATAATTGTACAAATCAATGTTTATTGTGTTTTTTTTGTCTTTGAAAACCTTTAACAAAAGGGATTGTATTAATCCAATAACAATGTCCTTGCTTATATGCTTCCATTGCTTGCTTAAGCTAAATTCAAGATTATTTTTAGTGTATCTTACATTAGCATTGTATGGCTTGAACCTTGCAGTATATTTGATTTTTACAGAGTAATTAAATGCTTTGTTAGGATAAAGCTTCTCAAAAGCTTCTTTAATTAGTTGCATTTTAAAAAAGAAATAGCCTTGCTATAATAATCTTTTTAAATCTCATACCTTAGGATGGCAGCTATCTTGCCAATCTCCCTTAGCTGAACACCTTCTCTTGTTTCTGTTGAGATTATATTAACAGTAGTGCCAAATGTTTTTGCTAGATTCTCCATTTCATCTATTATACTATCATCAAGGCTTTCTGAAAGCAATAATATGTCTACAGCGCCAATCTCAAGGTTTTTTTTCACTTCATTAAGGCCATAGCTTACCATCCCCTGCCTTGTTGAAAGCAGATTAAAGAATTTCGCCATTATTTCTTTTTCAGCTGCTACCTCTTCTTTTGCCAATACATCCTGTGATTTATCTAATAATTCCTGCAGTCCAAATTCCTCTGTGTAAGACAAATCCTTTATTGCAATTATCTTTTTTTTCACTTCATTTGTAATATAGTTACCATCAACAAAGTCATATTTTGTAGGACCTGGACCGCCAACAATTATTCCCTTAAGCTCCTTTAGTGTTAAAAACTGGTTTTTCATGTATTCTGCAACCTTTTTATAATGGTCTTTTGCAGCACCCTCTCTTATTCTTGCAAAACGGGCTGCTGAATTATGAGTAATTATTCCATTTGCTATGAAGTTTTTGTTTTTGACTGATATATCAATCATTTTTACTTTCTTATTGATTTTTTCTATCTTGTTTATCTTAATTGGAAGAATTGGATAATTGTAAATAACCTCTAATTGATTATACAGCTTTTTATCTTTAATATTAGATAAAATTGAATTTTTGAAAGTTTGTTTGCTCATCATTCTTTCATTTCTAAAAAAGTTATTAACTTTTGGGAATAATTCAAGATTATAGCCTGATTTTTCTATTAATTTCCTTATTTTTCTTCCTGAAACTATTATTTGCCTTGAATAGCTTGAATCTGATTTTTTATTAATGATAGCATTTAATTTATTAGCTTTTTCATGAAAGCTGAAACCAATGTGTTTTTTGAACAATTGAATTGATTTCTTTTCAGTTATATCAACTGTAAATCTCGGATTATTGCTGTATTTATTTGCCTTATTGTCATATTCCAGCAATGAACTTAAAATAGAAAACCTTAACAGTGCAAGTTGAGTATGTTGAGCCAATTTCTTATTATTTATTCCAAGAGCAACTCCTCTTTTAATATTAACAAATCCATCTGCATCAAATAATCCCCTCAAGAAAGCTGCAACAATCCTATTATCAGATAGGAGTATTTTTTTGGGGATTTCAGAATCTAAAGCTTTCCTTATTTCCGGGAATTCTTCTTTGATTAATCTAACCAAAGGCCTGCTAGTAAATCTTATCTGATAATAGTTTTTGCTTTCTCTAAACCTATAGCTGGAATTAATTTTGAAGAATTGATTGAATTTTTTCTGGTAAGTTAACGCTAATTGTTTATTTTGCTCAAAGAAAGTAACCCTGTCAGTTTCTATGCAACCATCCCCTATGAGATATCCTAAAAATTGTGCAAATTCCTTATTTAAAGTAGTTGGTAAATTTATATTTCTATACATATAAGAATGGGTATAATCTTTTAAAAATTTATCAAAATCAATATTTAACTTACTGCACAATCTTTTTAATGGCATCCTGCATGCATTTGATTTACCAAGTTCATAACGGGAGATTGTTGTTTGTGTTAAACCTGCTTCTTTTGCTAATTGCCTTTGAAGCAATCCCTTTTTTAATCTTCTTTTCTTTAGAAATTCCTGGCCTTCTTTTGTTATGATAAAAGAATTATAATATTTTTTTGAATTTATTTTTTGTATTTTTCCTTTGATGTATATTTTTTCAGGCATTATTAGATAATCTCCCTGTTTTAATTCCTCTGCAGATTTTTCAATGATTCCTTTAGAAGTTGCTACAAAAAACAAATGATCTTTAGATGATTGAATTTCTAAGCGGGGATTTTTAGTAACAATCTTGTAAATTTTATTCTTCTTTACATTCCATTTATCTATGATATTTGAATCAGAAACTGCAAAATTGTTCTTAATCATAATAGACTTGATTATATTTGGATTATGAACCATTTCAATTTTGGGAAGAGAACCATCAGATAATTGGATTAAAGATTCATTTACAAGACATTGTCCCCCAGCTCGCTGTTTTCCAGGAACCTGTGAATGTGTCTTAACCAAAGGGACTATTGTTTTTCCCTTTAACAAAGCAATGTTTGCATCTCTCCTGTCCATGACAACAAGACCGTAAACCTCTTTTGTGTCAAGCATATCTCTCAACAAGTCAAGAACAAACTGCTTGTCACACCTGTATATTCTGGTATTTAAAGGCACTGGCGGCTCTATGCTCCATACTTCCAAATCAATCTGTCCTTCTCTTTCAGCAACATTCCCGGAAAAAACAGTCAGGCCATTTTCTGGTGTCTGCTTAAATAATCTCAAATGTTGTACCATTCTCTCAAGTGCATCAATAACATTTTTCCTTGTTGAAGCTGATTTTATATTTGTTGCAGTTCCCTGCTCCTGCTTTAAATGGTTTATTATCTTATTTATGTCATAGCCAGCAGGAATATAAACAGTAACAAGCTCTGTGTGCGGCCTTTTAAATAGTTCAAGCTTCTTAATAAATTTCTTTAGTTCATATTTTTCTTTTTCAGTTAAGGCCATATCTATAAAGAATTAGATGCAATATATAAAATTTTGGTAAATATGATTCTTAAAATAGAATATGTATAATTAATTAAATTTCAGCTAGGATTCTTTCTGATGCTTCTGTTGGTTCCTAACTAGTTTTCCCATTTAAACAAAATTCAACTAAATCTTGTGTTACATCCCCTGCTTCATTTGGCAGGATTTCAATTACAGCTATTCCTGCTCCATTTGATAATGTGAATGTATTACCTGTTCCCAAGAGTTCAGTTAGTTCACCATTTACCACAAACTGAACGTGATAAGGATATATATTTGTGGTGATTATTGGCTTGACATTATAATCAATACCTTTAATTGTGTAAGTTTTTAATTCTCCATCAGCTAGCGTATTTATCATATCACAAATACATGCTCCATCACTACAGCCATTTGGACAAGTATATTCAATGCCTTTTCCTCCATTTTCATCACAATAATATTCATTAAGAACCTTACCTTCAGGATCTGACATACACACATCATCATCCCTAACACCATTCTCATTTATAGTATATCCTTTAACATAATAATCTTTTCCACCATCAGAGTCTGTGCATATGGTAGTTAGTTCAGTAGATCCAATATTACATACACTTACATCAATCCAGTTTGTAATATATGATTCTATTGACAGGCCATCAGAATACTGTGGAATAATTTGAAACCTTACATTTCCTGTGTAATAAGCTGCACAACCACTTGATTTCAGGTTATAATAAAAATATCTCTCTTTGGTGTTGGATATATCCTCAACGCACTTGCCATCCTCTACTTTATCTTTATTTTCATCATAAAAAGGGATAATTTCATAAGATACTGCTCTTTCATCCTTATCCCATGATAGGGTTATGTAAGGGCATTCAAGTTCCCATTGAAGCCCCTCTTCAATATCTAAATCAAGTTTACAGGACTTGCTAATTGGAGAATAATGTGTTTCTTGTGGACAGTATACACAGCATTTTATGTATTCACTATGATCACTATCCATGTTTAATTCCAAGCACCATTCATCACCTTTTTCAACTTCATAAGACTTCCATGTACCAGTATCTGTGTCTAAATCAATACGTTCATCTATACATACTGAATAGCCAGATATATATTCTGGATTACTCCCGGGATCACCAAGATAACTAGTAGAACTAAAAGGCAAACCAGTAACATTTTCACAAGAGTTTTTGTTATCTACTCCTGGGAGGAGCTCAGAAGTTGGTTGACCATCCTCATCTATACCAGATTCAGGAATTTCAGCAGGTGATTGAGTATAATTTAAATAAATTATGCCAATAACAATAGCAACAATAAGAAGAATAGGCCAGTAACTAGAAAGCAAACCTATTATTCCTAACCCTTTTTTATCTTTCATAAACTTCATAGTATACCACTTCCAATTAATTCATTAAATTTTGATAATATTAATCTCTTTAATTTTGTATATAAA
>CAYWLA010000001.1:0-5881 GCA_964458955.1 uncultured Methanosarcinales archaeon | reverse complement strand
TCCAATTAATTCATTAAATTTTGATAATATTAATCTCTTTAATTTTGTATATAAACTTGTATATAAATGTTCGTTTTCAGTTGTTTTTATTAGTATTCTGATTCTCTGGTTACATTAATTTTAAGTTCCTGCCAATCAGAATAATCTTCATTATCTTTTTCCTTTGCATAGACTATTAAATCAACATAACCTACATCAAAATCAGATTGTGTTATATGATAGGGCAGGTTAGGTTCATAAGTAAAATCAATCACATCCTCATCTGGGTCATCTGCTTCTGGGTTGATATTATCTTCTGTTATCACAGCATTAGAATACCCTTCAAATGGGAGCATTGGGATATCAAGATAATGCAAGGCAGGGTATCTGTTCTCCCTAGCAAACTGGAATGTATACGGCTCAGCATAGAGCATTGATTTATTGTCTCTTATTATAATGATATCATCATGATTATAGTAATTCTCAATTTTTTCAATATTAATGTTGTCTTTGTTGTTTTCTGAACTGTTAATATTAAATAAAATATCTGTGGTATCTTTACTTATGATAAAATTAGTAAGATTATAAACCTTTTTCAGCCTTATCTGGGGATTTGTGTAAAAATAACTGACATTGGTTATTGTGTTTGTTATAGTCTTTTTTATACCTAAGGGACATTCTAAAAATGCAATTACATCATTCTCACCAATTATAACAGAAACATTAATATTATTAATATCAGCATCTATTTCAAAGCCCTGCTCATCAAAGATTGTTAAATTAATTTTTTCCTGTAGATAGTTGGTTATAAATTCCATAAGCTGGAACTGTATTGACGGGCTAGAGCCATTTAATGGTGGCAGATTACTAGTTCCAAAAAATCCACCAAAAGACCCTTTTTCCCCTGATTTTGGAAGATGAGAATATGGATAGTAATACCAAGGATAATATGGTGGTTTATAAAAATAATAATTGAAAAGATTATTATTCTGCTTGTGTATGTTATAAAAAATCTTATGTTTATTATAATAAACAAAGTCACTGCCTTCTTTTATTGGGTCTGATATAGGACCGCCCTGGCTTTCATAGATATACCCCCCCTGCATTCCAATAAGTAAAAGACCTTTCTTTGTGGCATCATCAAGGTTTGTTGTTACATAGTTTGTTATTGGCCTTGCTTCTTTTGGTATTTTTTGGGCAATTACAAGCTCCTGCACACTAATCTTTTTTTCAGTTGTGCCCCTTAAATAAAAAAAAAGAATAGCTACAAAAAGAATAGCAATCCCAATTATTATATATACTGTAACCTGTCCCCTCTTTTTTTTATGCATTGTTAAACCTTTATTGAGCTTAAATAAAACAAATATTAAAATGTTTCGATGAAATTTTTCTAAAATAGGTTTTAAAACAAAAGATTTAAATAATGCCCATATTCCCCAAGATTACTAGTTGGGGCTGTGGGGTAGCTTGGTTTATCCTTTCTGGTTTGGGTTGTCAAAACACAAGAAACCAGACGACCCCGGTTCAAAACAAATGGTTACGCACAGCTTCTTGCTAAGCTGGCACGCAGGGCGGGCATTGAATTAAAATTCAAGCCCACCGAGCTCGCTGACGCTCGCAAAGATTAGAGTTCGCAACAGTTGATGAAAGTCCGGGCAGCCCCAGTTTATAGTAATATGAGGATAATAAGATGGCAAAAATCAAAGGTTTAGGATCTATTAAAAGATTTGGACCAAGGTATGGAAGAACAGTCAAGCTGAAACTTGCTAAGGTTGAAAAAGAGCAGAGAAAAAAGCACAAATGCCCTTATTGCAACAGCATGCAGGTCAAAAGGATAGCTGTAGGTATATGGTTCTGCAAGAAGTGCAAGGCTAAATTTACAGGAAAGGCGTATACACTTGCAAAAAAAGATAAAAAGGTGCTCTAAATGGTAGAATATAAATGTTTTGACTGCAATAAAAAAGTATCCCTTGATTATTTAAGAAAGAAAGTCAGGTGCCCTTACTGCGGCTCAAGAATCCTCTTTAAGCCAAGGACAACAGTAACAAAGGTCAAAGCCAGATGATTTATTCAGCTAAGATAAGGATTTACAAGAATCCTTCTGTTATTTACAAATGTTTTAGCTCAGAATCAAAAAATTTAAAAACTGACAGGTCAAGTTACACTATTAAAAAAAGCAAAGATTATGTTGAATTTGATATTAAAGCAAATGATTCTGTTGCATTAAGGGCAACAATTAATTCAATCATAAAATTGCTTACTGTTTATGAAAAAATAGAAGGGTTAAAAAAATGAATGTTTCAAGGGAAACTGAGCAAAAAATCCAGCAACTTCAGTTAATTGAGCAAAGTATGCAGCAGTTTTTAATGCAAAAACAAAGCTTTCAGACACAGTTAACAGAAATAGAATCAGCATTAAAAGAGCTAAAGAATTCTGAAAAAGCATATAAAATAATAGGCAATATAATGGTTTCTTCAAAAAAACTTAACTTGGAAAAAGACCTGAAATCAAAAAAGGAAACATTTGAGTTAAGGATCAAAATGCTTGAAAAACAAGAAGAAAAAATCAAAGAAAAAGCAAACAAGATTCAAAAAGAAGTTCTTGAAGAAATAAAAGAATAGTAATCCAAAAAATGACAGAAGAAAAATTAAGGGATATTATTGATGCTCTTTCAGAGTTAAGTATTGATTTAGCAGTTCCTAAGAACATAAAAAGCAAAATAAGCGACATGATTAGTATTTTAGAAGATGATTCAGAACTGTCAATAAGGATTAATAAAGTTTTAAATGAGCTTGACGAGATAGCAGACGACCCAAACATGCAGTCTTACACAAGGGTGCAAATATTGAATATTGCGTCTTTGTTAGAAACAATTGAAACTAACTAATCTTTTTGACTTTGACAATTGTTTTCTTTGTTAATAAAGAATTTGGAACATAGACTATATCCCCTTGTTTTGTCTCTATTGTTGTTTCAACAAGGTTTATATGGATAATTTTTCCTTTAGTATTGTCTACCTCAATAATATCCCCTTCCTTAATAAACCTTTTTTTGTGTATGAAAAACCCTGCAAACATGTTTGGCATAAAATCTTTTATTGAAAGCATTATTGATATGATTATTATGATTAATATTGCTCCTGCTATCATGTGTAGAACAACAGTCGTAAGGCCAAACTGGTTTAGGGCCATTACAATAAATATAAAATAAATGAAATAAGTAACAAAAAAGGATATTATTTCCTCTGCAGAAATCTTGATTCCGGCTGATTTTTTTATAAGCTTATTGAGTTCAATCTCATGAAGCAGTTTATGAATAAGCTTTCCTAATAGTTTTCCGGCAACAAGGCCAATTAGCACTATTATTACTACAATCACCAGTTTAGTGAAAATGCCTGATAAAAGGTTAGGTAAATGGCTTATTGATTCACCCACAATAGAGACGTTACTTATAGGGTCCATAATAGCTATTAGATAGAATTCATTTAAAAAGCTTATGTTTTTCGTTAGAAAAGAATATAAAGAGAATTTACCTTTTTATTAAAAATGGTCCAAAGGAAAAAACCAAAGAGTATTAAGCTAGATAAAAGGCTTGAAAAAACTCCTGAAAAAAAGACTAATTATGATAAAATCGGGGAGTTTGAGCACGAGCTTTCAACCACAAAATACAACAAGAGAACCCAGCATCATATTGGCCTTGTAAAGGCAAAGATAGCTAATTTAAAGAAAAAAGATCTTGCGCGCTCAGAATCAAAAGGAAAAAAAGAGGGCTATTCTGTAAGAAAAAGTGGCGATGGAACAGTTATTATACTTGGATTTCCATCAGTTGGAAAATCCACTTTGTTGAATAAGATTACAAATGCTAATTCTCCAGTTGGAAGCTATGATTTTACCACATTAAGTGTTATTCCTGGAACAATGGAATATAAGCATGCAAAAATCCAGATTCTTGATGTTCCGGGAGTTGTATCTGGAGCAGCATCTGGCCGCGGGCGTGGAAAAGAAGTGCTTGCAGTCATGCGCAACTGCGATTTGGTGCTTGTCCTTCTTGACATAAACAGACTTAATGAATATAAAGTACTATGCAATGAGGTTTATGAAACAGGGATAAGGATGAATCAGAAAAAGCCTGATGTCAGGATAAAAAAGAAAGCCAGGGGAGGAATCAGGATAGGAAAAACTGTTCAACTGCTTGATTTGGATGATGAAACAATAACAGGAATAATGAAAGAATTTTCAATATCCAACGCAGAGGTTCTTATCAGGACGCAGATAAATGCAGACCAATTTATTGATTGTATAGAAGACAATAAAAAGTATGTCAATGCAATTATTGTTATAAATAAGATTGACCTTGCAACTAATGAGCAGATAGAGGATGCAAAAAGAAAATTCCCAGATGCTGTCTTGATATGCGCAAACAATCCTTCTAACATAAATGAATTAAAGGAAAATATATACAATGGGCTTGAATTAATAAGCATCTACCTCAAAGAAGTTGGGAAAAAAGCAGATTTAAATATTCCATTAATAATAAGCAGGAATTGTACAATAGAGGATGTTTGCAACAAGCTCCATAAGGATTTTGTCACAAAATTCAAGTTTGCGCGTGTCTGGGGAAAATCTGCAAAGTTTGGCGGGCAGATGCTAAGGCTAAAACATAATCTTTTAGATGGAGACATTGTTGAGATTCATTTAAGATAGATTCTTCAGATAGTCTTTTTTGTATTTGAAGCCATTTTTTTTTGTTAATTTTGATATTGCTTTGTCAATTCCAGAGCCATACTGTGCAGCTGTTTTTTTCCTGAATGCAAACTCCCTTGGCAGCCCTAAATCAACTGCAATTTCCCTTAGTATGTATTTTTTTACATTATTTTTTATTTTGTATGCTGAAGGAAGACTCATTGCTGATTTTATGACTACCTCATCGAGAAAAGGGGTTACTAATGTTGCTTTTTGGTTTTTTGCTATGATAAAGTCTCTTTTTAAGTCTTTGAATAGATTATGAAGGCTTAACCAGCATTCTTTATTTACATCTTTTGTATTTTCAAACCTGCTGTATCCTCCAAACATCTCATCAGAGCCCATTCCAGTAATTAAACAATTTACAGAATCTTCTTTTGCAAGGTTTATTCCTGCATAAAGCACAGAGCCAACTCCAACATCAATAATATCTGCTTGTTTTAGTATCTTAATGACTCTTTTTATTATTTGTTCTGCTTCATCCAATTCAAGGGTTAGTGTTTTTAGATTTAGGTTAAGAGCCAAAGCTGTTCTTTCTGCCCATTCAATGTCTTTGGAGTTTTCCAAGCCAATTGTATAACATTTAAAATCATAGCCAAGTTGCTTGCATATCAATGCAATTATTGAGGAGTCTATACCTCCAGAAAAAAGAATCCCAAATTTCTTTAAGCCATTGGCTCTCTTTTTTATTGAATTTATAAGACTCTCTTTTATCAGTTCTTTGCATCTTTCTCTATTGGTTTCTATCTTATTTGTTTTCAGGCTATTGATGTATTTATTCCATTCGTCCTTGCTAACGAGGTTTCCATTATTGATTATCCCCTGGGTTTCCATACCTTATGAGAAAGATATTAAGTTTAAAAATATGCCTTTTTTAGCTGAAAATTACAAAAGAATAAATATAAGTAACAAAAACTAATTAATGGTGATAATTATGGTAAAAAAAGCAAGCAACGAAGAAATGATTGGCTTTCATAAAGGTGCACTAACAACATTAGCAAAGGAAAGGCAGGAAATGGCTAAAATACTAAGCATTGTTGAGCAGCTTATGCAGATGCATGTAAAATCATTACAGGATTTAGGAGTTGACCTCACAAAAGAAGTTAAAAAAGAGCAAACACCTGCTAAAAAGCCAAAAATCCCAATAGAAGACATAATTT